>NZ_JBFUBK010000119.1:0-18157 GCF_056405815.1 Pseudomonas sp. P1_F1_2
CTGTGGGACACGGCAGGATCGAGTTCATGGTTCTCCAGCTTCGGGACGACGCAATCGACATATTGTTCGGGCGACTTGTCTGTTAGCAACGTTGAGGTCGGGTCATTCGGAGCGTTAGTACAACCGCCCAATAGCAGGGCGCTAAAGGTCATTACTGGGATAAATAAAAGACGCATCGACAGGGTCCTCAAGTTCAAGGCAAAACGTTGTAGCCACGCTGTTGCAGGCAACTGCTGTACACGGAGTTGTTGGCGGCGATGCTTTGGTCGGTGGTTCCAGCGTTTTGTCTGCGTTCCTGACGTTGTCTTGATCCTCCGATCACCACGCCGGCAGCTGCGGCGCTTCCGGCACGGTTCTGGCGATAGTCTTGCTTGATATCGTCGTCGATCTGGTCATAGACGTTGTCATGTTGGTTGCCCCGAACCTGCGCTGCAGTGGCTCCGGCGACTGCGGCGGTGGCAGCGCCTTTTACCCGGCCACCGGATGGCACTGTGTTTTGTATCGGGAATTGAGCGTTGGCCTGGGATTGGCAGGCGCTGGTGTCTTGCTGGATTGTCTGGGACGTCTGGCTTTTGAGTGGCACCACCGTCACCGCCGAAGCAGCAGAACTGGCGAGCAATACAAAGGCCGATAAGGTTGAGGTCAGTATTTTCATCAAGTCGGACTCTCGTTAGTCGTCGTTACATGGCCTGACGGTTTGATCAGGCCAGACGCAAAAAACCCCATGCATGTCTGCTCGCAATGCAATTCATGACAATGAATGGTCGCGATTCAGCGTGTGCGATGGGGTATCCCGCGATTGTTACTGCTTGGAAAGCAGTGCCTGCATGTCGCTCGTCATGTCTTTGAGCGCGGCTTTGAAGTCCTTGGAGGCAATGGGTTGGCTCTCATTATCCAAGGTCTCGCCGAACACTTTGCGTACCACCTTGGCGACCGGCAAACCGGTTTTGGCATCGATCAGGTCGGCTTCGATAAACAGCTCGGCAGTCTGGTCGCGATGCCCGGTGGCGGCTTGTGTTGCCCCGACGATTGCCGAGATCGGTACAGCCTCATACCAATGCATGCCCTCGTTCTTGGCGCCGACTTCGGTGATCGCCGCCTGCAAGATCAAAGTTCGTGAACCGGCCGGTGCTTGTCGTGCATCCGAAACAATCGTGTACGAGGGCGCGAAGGCGTTCCGGACGCTGTTGCTGGCCATGGTCTGTACGTCTTGCAGGGTTTGCAGATTGATGCGATCGGTCGGTTTCGGTGCCGGGTACAGCTCTACCTGCTTGAACACGACAGTGGAATAGGCGTGAGGATCAAACCCAGGCTTTATCCAGCGCAGCACTTTCTTTTCGCTCGGTGTCGTTTGCTCTTCCAGACCCTGATAATTGGCCAGGAAGCCCGAAAATTGTTCTTGCTCTGCGACCTTCGAGACACAGCCGACCTGAAACACGCAACTCAGGGCAATACCCGCAATCCATTTGTTCGACATGGTCATGTATTTTTTTCTCATGTGATGAAAGTTTTCATTCAGGTTCCAACCTGGCCCCCCGATACCGACCTGAGCGAAACAAAGCTGATGCTTGCACGTCGGTCAATGCGGGGCGGATGCTGCCTGCAGCCGCTGGATAATCCGAATCAATAACCCTTAAAAACTATTAAGTTTCACCAAGAAAGCGTGACCGACCTCATGCCATGGGGCTGCGCGAGCCGTGAAGCCCCGCGCCATCAAAATATCGCTGCCGGTAATGAATGTGCCTTCGGAGCCCATGAGCCGCGTGTCTTCGCCACGTGGGCCGCTCAATTTCTCCCGCGCCTGATGGGTGAAAAGGGTGCCCGGACTGATGGTGTTCACCCATTACTGCTCGCGTCGATTATCAAGTGCGTTTTTTTGATGTAAAAAGTATGACTGTTTAGTTGAGAGTGGCTCTAGATGAGAGTCGCTCTCTCTTGCGGGTGTTGTGAGTGGAGTAGCAACTAATGGATCCAATGAGACAATATTATAAGTTCATGTAAACAAGCAGCCCAGTTGCCATACGGGCTGACGGGTAAGTTGATCCAATAACGTCGATGTCTGCGTTTTCGTATTCCACACCGTTTGTCGGGCTTTTGCCTAAAAAATGAACATTGTCGCGTCTTTGGCCTCTGATTCTTCAGCACGTCAGCCATGACCTGCCCGTGTAGCCGCAAAAAAGAAGTGGAAATTGAACCTCATATGCATTGAATGCAGATGGGGATTTTTTTATCCGAAAATCAGGAGGCAGCACACAAACCGATCGTTGATTTGCCAGGCGAATCAATGAGGTTAACATTGCCAAGTTTATGATTTGGCTTGTCTTGTATCAGTAAGGTTGTGCAGGGTTATTAATAAATGATAACCCGCGGATAGTTGATCTTTACTGCTGAATAAGTTGGAGAGAATACCGTGGCGATAAATACAATCATGAGCCTGCTCGAAAATAAAGAATTTATGGAGCTGTTGCGTCTAGGTGTTGTTTACGTCCATTTGGTGGCCTGTTGTGTCGCTATTGGTTTGGTGTTGACCAGTGATATTGCGATGGTGAGAGACCTGTTAAAACGAAAGGTATTCACCGAGCATGATAATGCTCACATGGAAAGTCTTCAGAAGTCTGTCGTCGTCGCATTGATATTTTTGTGGGTAACCGGTGCCGCTATCGTCGGTATTGACTACCTGGAAAAAGGTGCCAATTACTTCATGAATCCAAAGCTGCAGGCCAAAGTGATTATCGTCACACTGCTGACTTACAACGGCGTCTTGTTGCATCGCCTGGTGCTGCCAGCGCTGCAAAAGGCCGGTTCCTTGCTCCATCTCGGATTCAGCGCACGCATGATGGCGCTGTTCTGCGGCTCGCTGTCAGCCGTGTCCTGGATGTATGCCGCCATGTTGGGCGTCGGTCGCCCATTGGCCTGGAAATATTCGCTTTCCGAACTGTTGATGGCCTATCCGATACTGATTGCACTCGGCTTCCTGGCAATGCTGGTGCTGACTCAGCGAGCAAGACAACAGGACTACGCCGTTGCGCCTCTGGGGACAGTAGCAAACGCATGCTAAGTCGGTTCTGCGTGTAAGTCTTGCGCACGAGCCCCCCGTCCGAAAGCCACTGAACCTCCGGGTGCAAGTCTGAATCAGGCCTGCACCCGGAGGTTCTGTCGTTTGAGCCCCCGAAAACCTGAACGCCGGACCCACCTCAGCGGTCGGGCAAAACGTTCAGCAGTCCCCCCTCAATGGCACGCCGTTGCGTCATCACCGATTCTCGGGTTTCTTGATTGGTGTCAACCGCGTGTATTCGCCTGCTCTGTATTCTGCTCATAAGCCGATATCCAAGGGACCGGACGGCTTCCCGAATCCGTCCGGCACCTCTGGGGCCCAGTACAAGGCTAACGCTCATGAATGAAGGAATGCTGACCCATCTCGACTCGCAGGGGCACGCGAGGATGGTTGATGTCACCGATAAAAGCGTGACCTGCCGAGAGGCGGTGGCCGAAGCCTGGGTACGGATGCAAACCGAAACACGGCAGTTGATTGTCCGGGGTGGTCACCCTAAAGGCGATGTCTTCGCGGTCGCACGCATTGCCGGTATTCAAGCGTCCAAGCGCACGAGCGAGTTGATCCCGCTGTGCCATCCACTGTTCTTGAGTAGCGTCACCGTCGAACTGAGTGTTCAAGGCGAACATCGTGTGCGCATTGTTTCGCGGTGCAAAGTGGCCGGGCAAACAGGGGTCGAGATGGAAGCATTGACGGCGGTCAGTGTGGCGGCCCTGACACTGTATGACATGTGCAAAGCGGTGGACCGGGGCATGACGATCGAATCTGTGCGCTTGCTGGAGAAGCAGGGCGGAAAGAGCGGTCGGTATCAGGCGCCGGACCAATGAAACTGACTATTTTGTATTTTTCGCGTTATCGCGAAACGCTGGGCGTCGATGGCGAAACCATTGAAGGTGCATTCGCGTCGTTTAACCAGCTGCGTGAACATTTGGCTCATCGTGGCGGAGTCTGGCAAGTCCTGGCCGAACACAATCTCATGTGCGCTCGCAACCAGGACATGTGTGGGCTTGACGAGCCGTTGAGCGACGGTGATGAAGTGGCTTTTTTCCCCACCGTGACAGGGGGGTGAGACAGTGATTCGAGTTCAGACCGCGGGCTTCGACCCCGGTGCCGAAATCAACGCGCTGCAGGCGTCGAGTATGAGTGTTGGCGCCGTGGTGAGCTTTGTCGGCTATGTGCGGGACTTCAATGCCGGGAACGAAGTCGATGGAATGTTTCTTGAGCATTACCCCGGCATGACCGAAAAAGCGCTTGGAAAAATTGCCGATGAAGCCCGGCAGCGTTGGTCGCTGCTTGGACTGGTGCTCATTCATCGGGTGGGCGCACTGCTACCGGGCGAGCCGATCGTCTTTGTCGGTGTCAGCAGCGCTCATCGGCAGGCGGCCTTCGATGCCTGTGCGTTCGTGATGGATTACTTGAAAACCCGCGCACCGTTCTGGAAAAAAGAACAGGTGGCCGATCGTTCGCAGTGGGTCGAGGCCCGTGACAGTGATCGCGAGGCGGCACAACGATGGGATCGCGGCATTCCTGACTGAATCATATCCAGCTGAAAAGAGAGCGAGAATCCTATGCTCTACCTGCCATTTTTAATCTTGCATCTATTCGCTGCGCTGATCTTTATCGGCACGGTGTTCTTCGAAGTCCTGTTTTTAGAAAGTATCCGCAAACACTTGCCCGCCAGGGTCATGCTGCTGGTCGAGCAGGGTATTGGCCGCCGGGCCCGGACCCTGATGCCCTGGGTTCTGCTGGTGTTGTTCGGTGCGGGACTGGGCATGGTGTGGCTGCGCTATCTGCCGGTCCTGGCCGCACCCTTGGCCTCTGCATTCGGCACATTGCTGATGCTGAAAATAGTGCTCGCCGTCAGTGTATTGCTGCATTTTCTGGTGGCCATGTTCTTGTTTCACAGCGACCGCATGAAGGCTCGATACGTGCAATTGATCCATGGCAGCCTGTTCTGCCATATGGTCGCCATTGTCCTGCTGGCCAAGGCAATGTTTTACGTGGCGTGGTGACCGGTGTTGTCCGGCGGGCGGTTTGAACGCTTCGATCGGGCTTGATGCAAATCAAGGTGCGTCGATCGTCAAACTCCGACACTAGCGGTTCGCAGCCAGCCACGGAGAACCGGCATGCTCGACTTATTTCACACCCCCGGCGAGTTGAATGTTCGCAGCGACCAAGGCGTTCTCGACCCCGGTCACCCCACCGACACGCAAAAATTTCATGACGGCATCGGTTCACTGGATTTGCTGCGTGCCTTGCGCGGCAGTCGTCAGAAGCAGCGCCCCCTGGCCTTGAGTGTCTGGCTGCCTTGCACCCTCAGGCCATCGTCCTGTGTGCACGATGCTACCTGTGAACGCGGTATCGAGCAGTACCTTAAGCGTCTGGAGCATGAGATTGACCTGGTGGGTTGCCATTTGGGGGCAGGGCAGCGGGTCGAGCGGTTTCACCTGGGGGGCGGAACACCTGCGACGTCCCATGTCGTGCGCTTGATGAGCCATCTAAGTGGTCGGTTCAATTTTCTCAGGCAAGAGAGTGGCGACTACAGCGTCGACGTTGATCTGCACCATACTGATTGGGCGACCATGGGGGTGTTGCGCGACCAGGGGTTCAGCCATGTCAGCATCGGTGTTCCGGATATCGGTGCCGACAGTGAGCTGTCGATGGACTGTTACCAGAACCCGGCCCCCATCCATTCATTGATCGACGCTGCGCGCACCTTCGGCTTTCGCTCCATCAATGTTGACCTGGGTTTTGGTCATGCCTGGCAAACGCCAGACAGTTTCGCGCTGAAACTGGCGACGATCATCGAGCTGGAGCCGGACCGGCTCATGGTGTTCGACTACGCCCGGCCACCTCGGCGCTATCGGTCCGGGCGGGGGGATACGACCAGGACCCCGTGCAGCCAGGACGACAAGAGCGCGATGCGGCAGATCTGCTTCGAGCGATTGCTTGGCGCGGGGTATCACTACATTGGCATGGGGCAATTTGTCCGGCCCGATGATGACCTGGCGATTGCCCAGGAGCGAGGCCGGTTACGTCGTACCTGCGAGGGGTTTACCCGTCACGGTTATTGCGACCACGTCGGGTTTGGTCTGGGGGCCATCAGTCAGATCGACGAGGTGTATACGCAAAACACTGATTCAATTGAACAGTATCAGCAACAACTCGACAGCGAGCAATTGCCGACCTGCCGGGGCTGGCGTTTCGAGGCGGGGGACCAGATCAGGCACACGGTCATGGAGCGACTGTCGTGTGATCAGGAACTGGATATTCGTGCCATCGAGAAGCGCTACGGATTGAGTTTCCCCCAGTACTTCTCCTCGGTCTGGCCGTTGCTGGAGCAATTGAATCGTGATGGGTTGATTGAATTGTCAGACCGTTTCATCAGCATTCTTCCCGCCGGCCGGCCGGAAGTGGATGCCATCTGCAGTCTGTTTGAAAAGGATTCGGGCAGTGCAAGGCATTAACCCTTTGCGAGTTGATTGATCATGAAGCCTTCATTCGATTTCAATCGAGCCCTGGTCGAAAAGTATGACCGTCCGGGGCCGCGCTACACCTCTTATCCGACGGCGCCGCAGTTTCATCAGGCATTTGCCGTCGACGACTACCAGCGCGCAGTCCACGACAGCAACCAGGCGGCGTCGCCCAAACCGCTGTCGGCGTACATCCATATTCCGTTCTGCAAAAGCCTTTGCTACTACTGCGCCTGCAACAAAATCATCACCCAGAAAACCCATCGTGCGGTCGAATACCTGACCTACCTCAAGCGCGAAATTACCATGCAGGCGGCCTTGTTCGACGGCACGCGCAAGCTCACGCAGCTGCACCTGGGCGGGGGCACGCCGACGTACCTGACCAGCGAGCAACTGGCCGACCTGATGGACTGCCTGCATCAGGCGTTCGATATGGACGACAGCGATAATCACGAGTTTTCCATCGAGGTCGATCCACGCACCATCAGCACGGAGCAGATCCAGTCATTGCGTCAACTGGGCTTCAATCGCCTGAGTTTCGGCGTGCAGGATTTCGATCCCGATGTGCAGGCAGCGGTCAATCGCCAGCAAAGCGAAGCGCAGATCTATGCGCTGGTCGCGGCGGCGCGTGAGGCGCAATTCAAGTCGATCAGCGTTGATCTGATTTACGGCTTGCCCCTGCAAACGGTGCAGAGTTTCGACACCACCCTGGAAAAGATCATCGCCCTGCGCCCTGACCGGATTGCGGCCTACAGCTACGCCCATTTGCCTGAACTGGTGCGGGCGCAACGGTTGATTCGTCCGGCAGACATGCCGCCACCGGAGCGCAAGCTGGAGTTGCTCGAACTGACCATCCGCCGTCTGACCGAGGCCGGTTATGTTTACATCGGCATGGATCACTTCGCCCTGCCGGAGGATGAACTGGCGCTGGCCCGCACCCATGGCACCCTGCAACGTAATTTCCAGGGCTACTCAACCCATGCCGACTGCGACTTGATCGGCCTCGGCGTGTCTTCGATCGGCAAGGTCGGCGACAGCTACAGCCAGAGCGTCAAAGAGCTTTCGCAGTACTACGCCCGTATCGATCAAGGCTTGTTGCCGGTGCATCGGGGTTACCACTTGAGCGCCGATGACCTGTTGCGCCGCGAAGTGATCAGCGACCTGATGTGCCATGGCCGGATTGATTTCGGCAAGTTCGAAGCGCGCCATGGCATCTGCTTCACCGAGTATTTTGCCGAGGCGCTGGCGCAACTGGACGAGCATGTGCGTGATGGACTCTTGCAGATTCACAGCGACGAATTGGTGCTGTTGCCGCAAGGGCATTTGATGATGCGCAGTGCCGCGATGGCATTTGACGCCTACCTGGGGGGCGAACAAAAAGGTCAGTTTTCCCGCACCGTTTGAAGCAGCGGGACGCTCTGGCACAAGGAATACCGGCAAGTTGATCTCAATCAAGGGCAGGGCACGAAACGCTCCCTACCATGACCGTCAGGCCCCTTGAAATCAGCGAAGCCATGACAACCCACCCGCCTTCGAAACCTGGCAACCTGCGCGTCTGGAGCGTCGGGCTGGCGGTGATGCTGTTGCTGATGATCGCGACGTTCGCGGTGGTGCAGGCCAAGTCATACGGTGACATCGAGCAGCAGCGCATCGAGAAGGTCTTCCCTCAAACCGATTCGGTCTCCGACCCGCAAGGCACCTTCAAAGTGCGCACGTTGTCGACGGCCGGCAAGGTCATCGGTTACGTTTTCCAGAGCCTGGATGTGGTGGACATTCCGGCTTACTCGGGCAAGCCGATCAACACCCAGGTGATCCTCGACACGGCCGGCGTGATCAAGGATGCCTATGTGCTGGAGCACCACGAGCCGATTCTGCTGATCGGCATTCCCGAAGTAAAACTGCATGACTTCAGCGCCAGGTACACAGGGATCAGCGTCAATCAGCGCGTGGTCGTCGGCCATTCCAGCGACCCGAGTGCGGTCACCGTGGATGCCATCGCCGGTGCAACCGTCACCGCCATGGTGGTCAACGAAGTCATCATGCGGGCCGCCCATGAAGTCGCCGTCTCGCTCAAGTTGATTGAGGACAAGGGCGCCCGGGTGAACAAGCCCGCCATCGTGCGCCAGGATTTTTTCGAACCCGCCACCTGGGAGCAATTGACCGGCAACGGGGCCATTCGCCGATTGAGCCTGACCCGCGGGCAAGTCGATGCCGCCTTCAAGGGCACCGATGCCGAAGGCGTCGAGAACGCCACCCCGGAGCACCTCGATGACACCTTTATCGAGCTGTACACCGCCGACTTGAACCCTCCGACCATTGGCCGCGCGCTGTTGGGCGACAACCAATATCGCTTCCTCATGCAGGACCTCAAACCCGGCGAGCAGGCCATCGCGGTGCTGGGGCGCGGGCTGTATTCCTATAAAGGCTCGGGTTATGTGCGCGGCGGCATTTTCGATCGGGTGCAATTGCGCCAGTTCGGCAATGTCATCAGTTTTCGCGACATGGATCATCAGCGGCTGTCCGACGTGTTTGCCCAGGGCATGCCCGAATTCACTGAAATGTCGGTGTTCATTGTGCGCAAGCAGGCGGGTTTCGATCCTGGATCGCCCTGGTCCCTGGAGTTGCTGGTGCGGCGTCAGACCGGTCCGGTCAGCGGCACCTTCAGCAGTTTCGAACTGGCCTACCAATTGCCCGAACACTACCTTGAGCGACCAGCCCCCAGCGCCGAAGAACTGGCCGCCATCGAAGAAGCCAAACGGCCGATGTGGTTGACCATCTGGTACCAGAAGTACTTTCAGATTGGCGTACTGGCCAGCGCGTTGCTGCTGCTGACAGCGATCCTGTTCCTGCAGGACAAACTCACTCGCCGGCCGCGTTTAATGCACTGGCTGCGTCGCGGTTATTTGCTTTTTACCGTGGTGTTTCTGGGCTGGTATGCCCTGGGGCAGCTGTCGGTGGTCAATGTCCTGACGTTTGTCCATGCATTGTTCGAGCACTTCCGCTGGGAGCTGTTTCTCACCGATCCGCTGATTTTCATGCTGTGGGTGTTCACCGCGGCGAGCATTTTGCTGTGGGGCCGTGGGGTGTTCTGCGGCTGGTTGTGCCCGTTTGGCGCGCTGCAAGAGCTGATCAACGAAGCCGCGCGCAAGCTGAAGATCCCTCAATACGAATTGCCTTTCGCGGTCCATGAGCGGCTGTGGGCGATCAAGTACATCATTTTGCTGCTGCTCTTCGGCCTGTCCCTGGAGTCGATGTCCAGCGCCGAACTGTTCGCCGAGGTAGAGCCCTTCAAGACCGCCATCACCCTGCGATTCGACCGCCAGTGGTGGTTCGTTCTGTACGCGGTGGCATTGCTGGTCATCAATCTCTTCACCCGAAAAGTCTATTGCCGCTACATCTGCCCATTGGGCGCGGCGTTGGCCATACCGACGAAATTGCGTCTGTTCGACTGGCTCAAGCGCCGCAAGGACTGCGGCAACCCATGCCAGTTGTGCGCCAAGGAATGTGAGATCCAGGCGATTCACCCGGATGGCCGGATCAATGCCAACGAGTGCCATTACTGCCTCGATTGCCAGATGACCTATCACAACGAAAACAAATGCCCGCCGCTGATCAACAAGCGCAGGAAACGCGAAAAATCGGCGCCCCTGGCGGCGCAATTGATCCCTGTCGTGGAAGTGACGGCTGCTGAATGAACCTGGCGAGCGCACGTCCGCGGAGACCGTTTTTCCCTTCAAGGAGTAGACAAAATGACTGACTCAGAATCCACAAAGCCCGGTGAAGAAGTAGAGCAGGCGGGGCTCAGCCGTCGCGGTTTTCTTGGCAGCAGTGCGGTCACCGGCGCAGTGCTGGCGGGGGCCGCGACCCTCGGCGGCACGGTGTTCAGCCGCGAGTCCTGGGCGGCGGCGGTGAAGGATGCGCAAGCGAAAATCCATGTCGGCCCCGGTGAACTGGACGAGTACTACGGCTTCTGGAGTGGCGGTCATCAAGGCGAAGTGCGCGTGTTGGGCGTGCCGTCGATGCGCGAGTTGATGCGCATCCCGGTGTTCAACGTCGACTCCGCCACCGGGTGGGGCCTGACCAACGAAAGCAAGCGGATCCTGGGCGACAGCGCCAAGTTCCAGAACGGCGATTGCCATCACCCGCACATCTCCATGACGGACGGAAAGTACGACGGCAAGTACCTGTTCATCAACGACAAGGCCAACTCCCGTGTCGCGCGCATCCGCCTGGACATCATGAAGTGCGACAAGATGCTCACCGTGCCGAATGTGCAAGCCATCCATGGCCTGCGACTGCAAAAAGTGCCTTACACCAAGTACGTGTTCGCCAATGCCGAATTTGTCATTCCGCACCCTAATGACGGCCACACCTTCGATCTGCAAGACAAGAACAGCTTCACGATGTTCAACGCCATTGACGCCGAGAAGATGGAGATGGCTTTCCAGGTGATCGTCGACGGCAACCTGGACAACACCGACGCCGATTTCACCGGCAAGTACGCCGCTTCCACCTGCTACAACTCGGAAAAAGCCTACGACTTGGGCGGCATGATGCGTAATGAGCGCGACTGGGTCGTGGTGTACAACATTCCGCGCATCGAAGCCGCGATCAAGGCCGGCAAGTTCATCACCCTGGAAGGCTCGAAAGTGCCCGTGGTCGACGGTCGAAAAACCGATGGCAAAGATTCCGAGTTCACCCGCTACATCCCGGTTCCGAAGAACCCGCACGGCCTGAATACATCTCCCGATGGCAAGTACTTCATTGCCAACGGCAAGCTTTCGCCCACCGTCTCGATGATTGCCATTGACCGTCTGGACGACCTGTTCGCCGACAAGTTCAGCGACCCGCGCGAGGTGATCATTGCCGAGCCGGAACTGGGCCTGGGGCCTTTGCACACCACGTTCGACGGACGCGGCAATGCATACACCACGCTGTTCATCGACAGTCAGGTGGTGAAGTGGAACATGGCCGAAGCGGTACGCGCCTACAAAGGCGAGAAGGTCAATTACATCAAGCAGAAGCTCGACGTGCAGTACCAGCCTGGCCATAACCATGCCTCGCTGACTGAAACCAGTGACGCCGATGGCAAGTGGCTGGTGGTGTTGTGCAAATTCTCCAAGGACCGCTTCCTGCCGACCGGACCGCTGCACCCGGAAAACGATCAACTGATCGATATTTCCGGCGAAGAAATGAAGCTGGTGCACGACGGTCCCGCATTTGCCGAACCTCACGATTGCATCCTGGCGCGCCGGGACCAGATCAAGACCAAAAAGATCTGGGACCGTAACGACCCGTTCTTCGCCGCCACCGTAGAACTGGCCAAGAAAGACGGGATCAATCTGGAGACCGACAACAAGGTCATCCGCGACGGCAATCATGTGCGGGTCTACATGACGTCCATGGCGCCGGCCTATGGCCTGCCCGAGTTCACCGTCAAACAGGGCAACGAAGTCACGGTGACCATCACCAACATCGACCAGATCGAAGACGTCTCCCACGGCTTCGTCATGACCAACCATGGCGCCAGCATGGAGATCAGTCCGCAGCAAACATCGTCGATTACGTTTACGGCCGACAAGGCCGGCTTGCATTGGTACTACTGCAGCTGGTTCTGCCATGCGCTGCACATGGAAATGGTCGGCCGCATGAAAGTCGAGCGGGCCTGACCGTTGCCAATCGACAGGAGCGAACCCATGGCCGACATCAAGGACACCCCAGTGCGTGGTTGCGGGATAAACGTCTTTGCGTTGTTGCTCCTGTTGATGTCAGGCAGTGCGCTGGCGGCAGTTCAACCCGTCACCACGCTACCGTTGCGGGTTGACGCTGAACAACGCTGGCACCTGCCGGCAGGCGAGTACCGTGGCACATTCAGTGTCGATCAACCGATGCAAATTGTTTGCGAGCCCGGTGCCGTCTTTCAGGCGCAAGGGCAGGGGAACGGGATCATCATCAGTGCGCCCGATGTCGTGATCGAGGGCTGCACGTTTTTGGATTGGGGGCACGATCTCACCGCCATGAATGCGGCGGTGTTCATCCAGCCCAAGGCCCGTGGCGTGGTGATCAAGGGCAATCGCATGCAAGGCCAGGGATTTGGAATCTGGGTCGACGGTACGCAGGATGCCAGCCTGATCGACAACCGCATCCAGGGCGACCCGACGCTGCGATCGCAGGATCGTGGCAATGGCATTCATCTGTATGCGGTGCATGGTGCCAAAGTCATTGGCAACCAGGTGCGCGACACCCGCGATGGCATCTACATCGACACGTCCAACGGCAACCTGCTGCAGGGCAATACCCTGGAGGACCTGCGTTACGGCGTGCATTACATGTTCGCCAACGACAACCGGCTGATCGGCAACATCACCCGCCGCACCCGCACCGGCTATGCCTTGATGCAAAGCCGCAAGCTCACGGTGATCGGCAACCGCTCCGAACAGGATCAGAACTACGGCATCCTGATGAACTACATCACTTACTCCACCTTGCGCGACAATTTCGTCACCGACGTGCGCGACGGCTCGACCGGCGACAGCATGATCAGCGGTGCCGAGGGCAAGGCGTTGTTCATCTACAACTCGCTGTTCAACAGCATCGAACACAACCATTTCGAGCACAGCGCCGTGGGCATTCACCTCACCGCCGGCTCCGAAGACAACCGCATCGCCGACAACGCGTTTGTCGGCAACCAACGGCAGGTCAAATACGTTGCCACCCGCTTGCAGGAATGGTCGGTGGATGGCCGGGGCAATTTCTGGAGCGACTACCTGGGCTGGGACCGCAACAACGATGGCCTGGGCGATATCGCCTACGAACCCAACGACAATGTCGACCGCCTGCTGTGGCTGTACCCACAAGTGCGGCTGTTGATGAACAGTCCCGGGATCGAGTTGTTGCGCTGGGTGCAAAGGGCATTTCCGGTGATCAAGTCGCCGGGCGTACTGGACAGCCATCCGCTGATGAAACCCACCACTGAACCCCTGACCAAGGAGCCCGTTGCATGAATGTCATCGACATGGAAGGCGTCAGCCAACGCTATGGGCACACCACGGTGTTGCATCAGTTGAACCTGAGCCTGGCCGAAGGTGAAGTGCTGGGTTTGTTCGGGCACAACGGTGCCGGCAAGACCACCAGCATGAAACTGGTGCTGGGCCTGCTGACCGCCAGCGAAGGGCAAGTCCGGGTGTTTGGCCGCTTGCCCAGTGACCCGCACGTTCGACGGCTGCTGGGTTATTTGCCGGAGAACGTGACCTTTTATCCGCAGATGAGTGGCCTGGAGACCTTGCGCCATTTCGCCCGACTCAAAGGCGCCGCGCCTGCTCAGGTGGACGTGCTGCTGGAGGAAGTCGGCCTGGCGGGCGCGGCGCATCGCCGGGTCAAGACTTACTCCAAGGGCATGCGCCAACGCCTGGGGCTGGCGCAAGCCTTGCTCGGCGCACCGCGTTTGTTGCTGCTCGACGAGCCGACGGTCGGCCTCGATCCCATTGCCACTCAAGACCTGTACCGGTTGCTCGACCGCCTGCGCAACCAGGGCACCAGCATCATTCTCTGTTCCCACGTGTTGCCGGGCGTCGAGGCGCACATCAACCGTGCGGCGATTTTGACCCAGGGGCGTCTGCTGGCGCTGGGCAGTCTGCGCAGCCTGCGCGAGGAAGCCGGGTTGCCGACGCTGATTCGCGCCAACGGGCTCAAGCACGCCGGGCCTTTGCAGGCATCCTGGAACAATGCCGGGCACGTCACTCAGCGTTGGGGCGTGGAAGGCCTGGAGGTGGCGGCGCTCAATGGCAACAAACTCGATCTGTTGCGCCAATTGCTCAATGACGACGAGCCGGCGGACGTGGAAATCGACCCACCCTCCCTGGAAGACATCTACCGCTTTTACATGGGGCGGGCCGGCACGCGCCCCACTGGAGAGATCGCATGAATCCGATCTGGAACATGGCCCGCAAAGAGTTCAACGACGGTTTGCGTAACCGCTGGTTGTTGGCGATCAGCCTGTTGTTCGCAGTGTTGGCCACCGGCATCGCCTGGCTGGGCGCCGCGGCTTCCGGTCAGTTGGGCTTTACCTCGGTGCCGGCGACCATCGCCAGCCTGGCCAGCCTCGCGACGTTCCTGATGCCGCTGATTGCTTTGCTGCTGGCCTATGACGCCATCGTCGGTGAGGACGAAAGCGGCACGTTGCTGCTGTTGCTGACCTACCCGCTGGGGCGCGGGCACATCCTGCTGGGCAAATTTATTGGCCACGGGATGATCCTGGCGCTGGCCACGCTGATCGGTTTCGGCTGCGCGATGCTGGCGATCGCTGTCTGCGTGGAGGATGTCGAACTGCAGTTGCTGTTCTGGGCGTTCGCACGCTTCATGCTGTCGTCGACGCTATTGGGCTGGGGCTTTCTGGGGTTGGCGTATGTGCTGAGCAGCGTGTCGGCCGAAAAATCCACGGCGGCCGGACTCGCGCTGGGGGTGTGGTTTTTCTTCGTGCTGGTGTTTGACCTGGCGCTGCTGGCCTTGCTGGTGCTCAGCGAAGGGCATTTCAACCCGCAGGTATTGCCCTGGTTGCTGCTGCTCAATCCTGCCGACGTCTATCGCTTGATCAATCTTTCCGGTTTTGAAACCGGCGTCAGTACGGCCGGCGTACTGACGCTCGGCAGTGATCTGCCGATGCCGGGCGCGATGCTCTGGCTGTGTCTGTTGTTGTGGGTAGCGGCGCCGTTGGGTTCGGCCTGGCTGCTGTTCCGTCGACGGGCGACCTGAATTCATACCTTTGGAGCACCTGACAATGAAAAACCGTTACTACACGACGTTACGCGCTATGGCGGGCCTGATGGTCTGTCTGCTGCTGACAGCGTGTGACAAGCCCGCGCAAGCTGCGTACAGCGACCTTCCCAGCGCCTTCCATCCCAGTGATGAATGCCATGTCTGCGGCATGATCATCAACGGGTTCCCGGGGCCGAAGGGGGAAGTGGTCGAGCCTGGCGGCATCAAGAAATTCTGCTCCACGGCGGAGATGATCGGTTGGTGGTTGCAGCCGGAAAATCATCACGGCGATGCCCGGTTGTATGTCCACGACATGGGCCGCAGTCCGTGGAACGCACCGGATGATTCCCAACTGATCGATGCCAAGGATGCCTTCTATGTGGTCGGCACCGGGCTCAAGGGGGCGATGGGCATCGTACTGGCGTCTTTCTCCAGTGAGCAGGCGGCACAGAAACTGGCCACCGAGCAGGGTGGTCGTGTGCTGCGGTTCGGCGATATCGATCAGTCGGTGCTTCAGCAACCGGCCATGTCGCACGCGACTCACTGATCGCTCGATTGGCTGCCCGATCTTTTATGAAATCTGATCGCCGTCAAGTCCGTCTGTTTGCGCTTGTTCAATGATAGGGGCCCGCAATGTCCCCAGTGCTTGGCATCGACGATGCCCAGGAGAACATGATGCAAACCGAGTTTCAGGATCGTTTGGCTGTGATCACCGGCGCCAGCTCCGGGATTGGTCTGGCCCTGTGCGCTGCGCTGTTGCCGCGTGGCGTCAAGGTGCTGGCGATGTCACGTACGGCCGGTGATCTGCCGGCCTTGCAGCAGATCTACGGCGAACGTTTGCAATGGAGCGCCGGGGACGTCACGTGCAAGGACGACTTGCGCAATCTGGCGGAGCACGCTGCGACGCTGGGCCGGATCGATTATCTGGTGCCCAACGCGGGGATCGCCGAAATGGCCGATGGCCTGGACATGCCGGCCTTCCAGCGCCAGTGGGCCGTCAACGGTGCCGGGGCGTTGAACACCCTGGCGGCGTTGCGCGGGGAGCTGGCGAGCCCGGCTTCGGTGGTGTTTGTCGGCAGCTTCCTGACCGGTTCGAGCTTTCCCGGCCTGGCCGCCTGCATTGCCAGCAAGGCTGCCTTGGCGGCACAGGCTCGCACACTGGCGGTGGAGTTTGCCCGTTTTGATGTGCGCATCAATCTGGTCTCCCCGGGGCCGACCGCCACCCCGATGTGGGACAACCTGGGCTTGAGTGACGATGAACTCGACGAAGTCGCGGACACCCTCGGCAAACGTATGTTGCCCGGGCACTTTCTCGATGCGTCAGCGGTGGCCAACGTGATTATCTTTCAGCTGTCCCAAGGCGCCCGGGGCGTCTACGGTCAGGACTGGACGGTCGACAACGGGTACACGTTGGGCTGAAGGGTGAACACATACTTGGGCTTGGTGCTGGTCACTCAAGATCGCTGGAGCGGTTTTTTGATGGTGTACATATCCGTTGTTGCGGTAACGGCTGCTGGCGGTTTCGCTCTTACAGCGAGTCCCTTTTCCAAACGCCGAAAAGGAACCAAAAGGCTTTGCCCCTCCATTCGGTGCCTCGCCCAGGCTCGGCATGCCCTCACTCCGGCATTGCTCCGGGGGCCCGCCGCCATCGGCCATCCATGGCCGGGGGCGGCTACCGCGGCATCCTTGCCGCGGTGCCCCCTACGCAACGCCTGCGTTCGGCCTCTGGGAAAGGGGCAGCAGATCAAGATCAAAAGCAAAAGCACGCAGCCTCGCCAAGGCTCGACAGCTGCTACGGAGGGTGGGAACAATCAACAGCTTTGCGAGCAGGTTCGCCCAACAATGTATCGGCGCACGACTTTGCTTTTCACCACTCTGCGTCAGCGGCCAACGTGATTATCTTTCAGCTGTCCCAAGGCGCCCGGGGCGTCTACGGTCAGGACTGGACGGTCGACAACGGGTACACGTTGGGCTAGAACGTCGAACATATACTTGGGCTTGGTGCTGGTCACTCAAGATCGCTGGAGCGGTTTTTTGATGGTGTACATATCCGTTGTTGCTGCGGTAACGGCTGCTGGCGGTTTCGCTCTTACAGCGAGTCCCTTTTCCAAACGCCGAAAAGGAACCAAAAGGCTTTGCCCCTCCATTCGGTGCCTCGCCCAGGCTCGGCATGCCCTCACTCCGGCATCCTTGCCGCGGTGCCCCCTACGCAACGCCTGCGTTCGGCCTCTGGGAAAGGGGCAACAGATCACGATCAAGATCAAAAACACGCAGCCTCGCCAAGGCTCGACAGCTGCTACGGAGGGTGGGAACAATCAACAGCTTTGCAAGCAGGTTCGCCCAACAATGTATCCGCGCACGACTTTGCTTTTCACCACTCTGCGTCAGCGGTGGCCAACGTGATTATCTTTCAGCTGTCCCAAGGCGCCCGGGGTGTTTACGGTCAGGACTGGACGGTCGACAACGGGTACACCTTGGGCTGAAGGGTGAACACATACTTGGGCTTGGTGCTGGTCACTCAAGATCGCTGGAGCGGTTTTTTGATGGTGTACATATCCGTTGTTGCGGTAACGGCTGCTGGCGGTTTCGCTCTTACAGCGAGTCCCTTTTCCAAACGCCGAAAAGGAACCAAAAGGCTTTGCCCCTCCATTCGGTGCCTCGCCTAGGCTCGGCATGCCCTCACTCCGGCATTGCTCCGGGGGGCCGCCGCCATCGGCCATCCATGGCCGGGGGCGGCTACCGCGGCATCCTTGCCGCGGTGCCCCCTACGCAACGCCTGCGTTCGGCCTCTGGGAAAGGGGCAACAGATCACGATCAAGATCAAAAACACGCAGCCTCGCCAAGGCTCGACAGCTGCTACGGAGGGTGGGAACAATCA
>NZ_JBFUBK010000120.1:0-17960 GCF_056405815.1 Pseudomonas sp. P1_F1_2
GTGTATCAGTTACACCGTGCTCGCAGTGATTACGACGACTGCGTCGCCGGACGCAGCCTCGCGGGCTCGACAGCTGCTACAGAGCCGGATACTTCGGTCTTACTGCGTGACCGGTGGTCGATGAACCGGTCTCGCCCGGCAATTTGCGCTTAGCTGAAGGGATAACCCAAAGGCGCGCGTAGACAGTCGACCGTCACAGCGACGCCCTTCAGGACACTGTGAGTCTGAGGAACTTCGTCATGTTGACCCTCAACATCAATGGTCAGGATCAGGAACTGGATGTCCCCGCGGACATGCCGCTGCTCTGGGTCCTGCGTGATGTCGCGCACCTGACCGGCACCAAATTCGGCTGTGGAATGGCCCAGTGCGGCGCTTGTACCGTGCACGTCGACGGTGCGCCGTTGCGTTCCTGCATCACACCCGCCACCGCTGTGGCCCATGGGCAGAAAATCCTCACCATCGAAGGCCTGTCCACCGACGGTTCGCACCCGGTTCAGCAAGCGTGGGCCGAGCTTGATGTGGTCCAGTGCGGGTACTGCCAGTCCGGGCAGATCATGTCCGCCGCTGCATTGCTGGCGAAGATCCCCCAACCCACTGACAGCGACATCGATCAGGCGCTCTCCGGCAACATCTGCCGTTGCGGCACGTACCCAAGGATCCGCGCGGCAGTCAAACGCGCCGCCGAGATAGGTTGATGCCAGGCTAGGGGAGTCCGAACAATGAACAGCATCCTGGAGAGTTCACGTCGTGGTTTTCTCAAGGGCAGTGCCGTGTTGGGCGGTGGTCTGGTGGTGGCGTTTGTCATCCCCGGTGCCCATCGTTTTGCCTTGGGTGCGGAGAATCAAGGCGATGTATTTGCGCCGAATGCCTTTTTGCGGATCGGCAACGACAACAGCGTCACGGTGCTGTTGGGTCACTCGGAAATGGGCCAGGGTATCTGGACCGGCCTGACCATGTTGATCGCCGAAGAACTGGACGCTGATTGGTCGAAAATCCGCGTCGAACACTCACCGGCCTCTGCGGCCGAGTACGGGATGCCCGCTTTCGGTGGCATGCAAATCACCGGCGGTTCGACCTCGACGTGGATGGAGTTCGACCGCTATCGGCAGGCCGGCGCAGCAGCCCGCCTGATGCTGGTTGAAGCGGCGGCCAAGCGCTTCGACGTCGCGCCTTCGCAAATCCGTACCGAGTCCGGTGTGGTCTTTGCCGGCGATCAGCAAGCAACCTACGGCGAACTGGCCGATGACGCCGGCAAGTTGCCAGTGCCGGACCCTGCCTCGATCAAGTTCAAGGAAGCCAAGGACTGGAAGGTCATCGGCAAACCCACCAAGCGCCTGGACACGCCAGAAAAAATCACCGGCCGCGCCAAGTTCGGCATGGACGTGCAGTTCGACGGCTTGATGACGGCCATGGTTGCGCGTTCGCCGTACTTCGGCGGGAGCGTCAAATCCTTTGAAGGCGCCGAAGCGCTGGCGGTGCCCGGCGTGCATAAAGTGGTGCAAGTGCCCACGGGCGTCGCGGTGATTGCCGATCACTACTGGGCTGCAAAGCTGGGGCGCGACGCACTGAAGATCGACTGGAACCCGGGGCCGAACACGGGGCTCGACAGCCAGAAGCTGCTGGAAAGCTTCCGCAAACTGGCGGCCACGCCCGGTATTTCCGCCAGCAAGGCCGGCGATGCCAGCGCGGCGTTGAGCAAAGCGGTCAAGTCTGTCGACGCCGAATACAGCGTGCCGTACCTGGCCCATGCGCCGATGGAACCGCTCAATTGCACGGTGAAAATAACCAAGGACAAATGCGAGATCTGGACCGGCACGCAGTTTCAGACGCTGGACCAAATGATCGCCGGCAAAATTACCGGGCTCAAACCCGAACAAGTTGAGATTCATACCGAGTTCCTCGGTGGCGGCTTCGGGCGTCGGGCCAATCCGACCTCGGATTTTGTCGCCGAAGCGGTGCAGGTCGCGAAAGCCGCAGGCGCACCGGTGAAAACCGTGTGGGCGCGCGAGGATGACATTCGCGGCGGTTACTACCGTTCGATGTTCCTGCATCAGGCAAAAATCGGTCTGGATGCCGACGGCATGCCGATCGCCTGGAAACACGCGATGGTCGGGCAATCGATCATGGCCGACACCCTGCTTGAAGCCACCATGGTCAAGGACGGCATCGACAAAACCTCGGTCGAAGGTGTCGCCGACAGCCCGTATATCGAAGACCTGGCCAATCATCAGGTTGATTTGCACTCGCCGAAAACCGGAATCAGCGTCTTGTGGCTACGGTCGGTCGGGCACACCCACACGGGGTTCGTCATGGAGTCATTGATCGATGAACTGGCCGACGCAGCGGGCAAGGACCCGGTGGAATACCGACGGACCTTGCTGAAAAACCACCCGCGGCACTTGGGGGTGCTGAACCTGGCGGTCGAGAAAGCCAACTGGAAGGCACCATTGCCGGACGGCCACGCCCTGGGCGTGGCGGTGCATGAATCTTTCGGCAGTTACGTTGCGCACGTCGCCGAGGTATCTCAGGACAACCTGGCCATCCGGGTCCACCGCGTGGTGTGCGCGGTGGACTGCGGGATTGCCGTCAACCCGATGAGCATCGCGGCGCAAATGGAATCCTGCGTCACCTTCGGCCTGAGCTTCGCCTTGCACAGCAAACTCACGCTCAAGAACGGGCAAGTGGTGCAGTCCAATTTCCACGACTATCAGGTGCTGCGGCTCAACGAAATGCCGGTGGTCGAAGTGCATATCGTGCCGAGCACCGAACGCTCTGGCGGCATCGGCGAGACCGGTGTGCCGCCCGTTGCACCGGCGGTGGCCAACGCGGTGTTTGCCCTGACCGGGCAGCGTCTGCGGGAATTGCCGTTGCAGTTGTCGGGGGTGTGAGATGAGAAGACATCATTGGTTGCTTGGGACGGCGATCCTTATCTGTCTCGTAGCCTACGCCTCGCACGTGTTCGCCGATGACCGCGAGGCCTTGCAGGCGTTCGAAACCGTGCAAAAAGTCTTCCAGAGCCCCCGCTGCCAGAATTGTCATATCCCTGGGGATTCCCCATTGCAGTTCGACGCGGGTACGCCTCACGCGATGAATGTGGTGCGCGGGATGGATGGTAAAGGCGCCGCCGGGTTGCCCTGTGCGACCTGTCATGCCGAAACCAATGCGCCCGCCAGTTACGGGCCGCATGTGCCACCGGGGGCGCCGCACTGGAGCCTGCCGCCCGCTGCGCACAAAATGGCCTGGATCGGGCTGCCGGCCGACAGGCTCTGCGCATTGATCAAGGATCGCGCGAGCAATGGCGACCGTGATTTTACGGCACTGATTAAACATGTCAGCGAAGACAAACTGGTGCTTTGGGGCTGGAATCCGGGAGTGGGGAGGGCGCCGGTGGCGGTGCCTCACGATATCTTCGTCACACAGTTCAAACTGTGGGCGGAGGCTGGAGGGCCGTGTCCGCTGGTGGGCAGTTGACCGGCGGTCCGTAACGGGGAGTCAATGCCGGTATGGCCGACTCTAAAGACCATACCCGCCAACGGAGTGAGTCATGCTAATTCCAGGCAAACCGGTCAAGCCAGGTGCTGGCGCCGTTCCCGTACGCTCGCCGCAACAAGAACGGGAATGGCTGCGTGACCTGGCCCGCAAGGCCGAGCAAGAGCTGACGGGCGTGCAGATGGCGAGCATGGACGAGCTGACCTTGCTCCCCAATCGCCACGGGTTTACCGCGCTGGCCCAACAAGGGCTGGACGCTTGCCAACAACTGGAGAAACCGGCCACGTTATTGCTGTTCAACCTTGATGACTTCAAACGCACCCACTACCTGTATGGCCGGGCCGCGAGTGATAAAGCGCTGAAAATCTTCGCTGATGTGCTGCGCATTGCCTTCCGCGAAAGCGATGTGATCGGTCGCCTCGGCAGCGATAAGTTTGCCGCGTTGCTCACCGGTTCAGGCGCGGTCGACAGGGAAGCGATCGAGGCCCGTCTTGAAGAAATCCTTGCCGAGCGCAATGCCGCGGCCCATCGCGCCAACGACATGCGTTTCAGTATCGGCCAGATCGAATACGACGCCCTGCGTCACGGCTCAATCGAAGGGCTGCTGGCCGAGGCGGACGTATTCACTTGGCAAACAACTGACTCAGGTCCTTGAATGCCTTGAATTCCAGCGCATTGCCGCAAGGGTCGAACAAAAACATCGTCGCTTGCTCGCCCACCAGGCCCTGAAAGCGAATGCCAGGTTCGATCACGAACTGCGTGCCCAACGCCGTCAAACGCTGCGCCAGCGCCTCCCATTCACCCATGCTCAACACCACGCCGAAATGCGGAACCGGCACGTTATGGCCGTCCACGGCGTTGGTGTGCGCCGCTTCCTGAGAGGCGTTTTTCGGCGCCAGGTGAATCACCAATTGATGGCCGAAAAAGTTGARATCGACCCAATGATCGCTGGAGCGACCTTCTTCCAGGCCAAACACTTCGCCGTAGAAAGAGCGCGCAGCGCTCAGGTCATACACTGGAATCGCCAAGTGAAAAGGGGACAGTTGCATCGCACAGGCCTCAGATAGTCAGGAGTTGAGGCAGAGTTTAGCGCTGTGATTTTTCATTGAAAGACGATAGTTTTTGCGTCGAGCTCAAATTATTTCGATCAATCGAGGCTGCCATGCTGCGGGAATTGAAAACCTTTATTGCCGTCACGCGTTACGGCACTTTTGCGGCGACCGGCATGCACATTGGCCTCACGCAATCAGCGGTCAGCGCGCAAATGCGCAATCTTGAGCAGGCGTTGGGTATCCGTTTGTTCGACCGTACCGGTCGTCAGGCGATTCTCAATGCCGCCGGGCAACGGGCATTGCCGATGGCCAAGGAGATGCTGGACACGTTCAGCCGCATGGCGGTCAGTGACGATGTGAGCGAGTTTCGCGGTGAGTTGAAAATCGGTGCGGTGGCCACCGCCCAGACTGGATTGTTGCCCCAGGCACTGTTGCGATTGCGCCAGCAAGCGCCGCTTTTGGAGCCGAAACTGGTGCCGGGTGTGTCGTTGAATCTGTTGAATCAGGTGGACACCGGTGAAGTGGATTTGGCCATTCTGATCAAGCCGCCGTTTGAGCTGCCCAAGGAACTGTCGGCACAGGTCATTCGCCGGGAGCCGTTTGTGTTGATCGTGCCGACGGCGCTGGAGGGCGATGACCCGTTGCAGATCCTCGCGAGGCATCCCCATGTGCGCTATGACCGTAACTCGTTCGGCGGTCGCCTGGTGACGCGGTTTTTGCGCGAACAGCAGATTGACGTGCAAGTGGCGCTGGAACTGGATGAGCTGGAAGCGATCGTGAAAATGGTCGAGTGCGGGCTGGGCGTATCGCTGCTGCCGGAGGCGGGGCTGTGGCTTGAGTATGGGGCTAAGGTCCGGATCATCCGGTTGGGCGAACTGACGTTCTATCGGGAGATGGTGTTGTTGCAGCGTTACAGCCAGCGGATGCAGCCGATTCAGCAGTTGTTTGCCGATTGCCTCACTAACGACTAAACACATAACCCCTGTGGGAGCGGGCTTGCCCGCGATAGCAGTGTGTCAGTTGGCATCCATTTTGATCGTGAGTCCGCCTTCGCGGGCAAGCCCGCTCCCACAGGGGATTCATCAACCCTGAAATCCCAGGCATAAAAAACCCGCCGGGGCAGGCGGGTTTTTCAATGGCTAGCCGAAGATTACTCTTCGAGGCTACCCATTGCAGTGGTGTTGAAGCCACCGTCAACGTACATGATTTCGCCGCTGATGCCGGACGCCAGGTCCGAGCACAGGAAGGCGCCGGCGTTGCCGACTTCGTCGATGGTGACGTTGCGACGCAGCGGGGTTTGCGCTTCGTTGGCGGCCAGCATCTTGCGGAAGTTCTTGATGCCGGAAGCGGCGAGGGTGCGGATCGGGCCAGCCGAGACGCAGTTGACGCGGGTGCCGTCCGGGCCCAGGGAGCCGGCCAGGTAACGCACGCCTGCTTCCAGCGAAGCCTTGGCCATGCCCATTACGTTGTAGTTCGGCATGGTGCGCTCGGCACCCAGGTACGACAGGGTCAGCAGGCTGCCATTGCGGCCTTTCATCATTTCGCGACCGGCCTTGGCCAGGGCCACGAAGCTGTAGGCGCTGATGTCGTGAGCGATGCGGAAACCTTCACGGGTGGTGGCTTCGGTGAAGTCGCCGTCCAGTTGGTCGCCCGGGGCGAAGCCGACGGAGTGCACGATGCAGTCCAGGCCGTCCCACTTCTTGCTCAGTGCTTCGAAGACCTTGGCGATTTCTTCATCGCTGGCCACGTCGCACGGGAAGCACAGTTCAGGGCTCGAGCCCCAGCCTTGTGCGAATTCTTCGACACGACCTTTCAGCTTGTCGTTCTGATAAGTGAAGGCAAGCTCAGCGCCCTCGCGATGCATGGCGGCAGCGATGCCGGATGCGATGGACAGCTTGCTGGCGACACCGACGATCAGTACGCGCTTACCGGCGAGAAAACCCATGTGTTGCTCCTCTTTCAGGTTATTGCGCAGTGGCTGGTGCCAAAAAAGCGGCTTCCAGCAACTGCTGTGTATACGGATGTTGGGGGGCGGCAAAGATACTTTGCGCGTCTCCCTGTTCGACCACTTGGCCATGCTTGACCACCATCAACTGGTGGCTCAGCGCTTTAACGACAGCCAGGTCATGGCTGATAAACAAATACGTCAGGTTGTACTTGGTTTGCAGTGAACGCAGCAGCTCCACCACTTGGCGTTGTACGGTGCGGTCGAGGGCCGAGGTCGGCTCGTCCAGCAAAATCAACGCCGGTTTTAACACTAATGCCCGGGCAATGGCGATTCTCTGCCGTTGCCCGCCGGAAAATTCGTGGGGGTAGCGGTGCCGGGTTTCCGGGTCCAGACCTACCTCCTTGAGCGCTTCAATAATCGCTTGTTCCTGTTGTGCCTCGGTGCCCATCTTGTGGATCCGCAGGCCTTCGCCGACGATCTGGCTCACGCACATCCGTGGGCTCAGGCTACCAAACGGGTCCTGGAACACCACCTGCATCTCCCGCCGCAGCGGCCTGACCTGTTGCTGCGTCAGGCAGTCTAGCTGCTGGCCTTCAAAACGGATGGCGCCTTTGCTGCCGATCAGCCGCAAAATCGCCAGACCGAGCGTCGACTTGCCCGAACCGCTTTCACCGACAATCCCCAAGGTCTGCCCCTGCGGCAAGCTGAAATTGATCCCGTCCACTGCCTTGATGTGGTCGACGGTCTTTTTCAGCAAACCTTTCTTGATCGGGAACCAGACTTTCAGGTCCTCGACTTGCAGCAATGGCGGCCCGATTCTATTGGTCGCCGGCGTGCCGCTGGGCTCCGCTGCCAGCAGTAACCGAGTGTACGGATGCTGCGGCGCGCGGAACAATTCTTCGCACGATGCCTGTTCGACGATGCAACCGCGCTGCATGACACATACGCGATGCGCAATTCTTCGCACAAGGTTCAAATCATGGCTGATCAGCAGCAGCGCCATGCCCAATCGGGCCTGTAATTCCTTGAGCAATTCGAGGATTTTCAGCTGAACGGTCACGTCCAGTGCGGTGGTCGGCTCGTCGGCGATCAGCAGTTCCGGCTCGTTGGCCAGGGCCATGGCGATCATGACCCGCTGGCGCTGGCCGCCGGACAATTCGTGGGGCAGGGCCTTGAGGCGTTTATGCGGTTCGGGGATACCGACCATCTCCAGCAGTTCCAGGGTGCGTTTGGTCGCCACTTTGCCAGTCAGGCCCTTGTGAATGCCCAGCACTTCATTGATCTGCTTTTCGATGGAGTGCAACGGGTTGAGCGAGGTCATCGGCTCCTGGAAAATCATCGCGATCCGGTTGCCACGGATATGGCGGATGGACTTTTCGCCCATGTTCAGCAGGTTTTTGCCAGCGTACTCGATGGTCCCGGATGGATGCCGGGCGAGCGGGTAGGGCAGCAGTCTCAGGATCGAGTGGGCGGTGACCGATTTACCGGAACYGCTTTCACCGACCAGCGCCAGGGTTTCGCCACGCTTGATATCAAAGCTAACGCCTTCGACCACGCGCTGTACCCGTTCACCGATACCGAACTCGACGGCCAGGTCGCGCACTTCGATCAGATTGTCCTGATTCATTTCACTTCCTCGGGTCGAAGGCATCGCGAGCGGACTCGCCGATAAACACCAGCAAACTCAACATCAGCGCCAGCACCGCGAACGCACTGATGCCCAGCCACGGCGCTTGCAGGTTGGATTTGCCCTGGGCCACCAGTTCGCCCAGTGACGGGCTGCCTRCCGGCAGGCCGAAACCGAGGAAATCGAGCGCCGTCAGGGTGCCGATGGCGCCGGTCAGGATGAACGGCATGAACGTCATGGTCGAGACCATGGCGTTGGGCAGGATATGGCGGAACATGATCGCACCGTTCTGCATGCCCAGCGCCCGCGCCGCGCGCACGTATTCAAGGTTGCGGCCACGCAGGAACTCGGCGCGCACCACGTCCACCAGGCTCATCCATGAAAACAGCAGCATGATCCCCAGCAGCCACCAGAAATTCGGCTGTACGAAGCTGGCGAGGATGATCAGCAGGTACAGCACCGGCAGCCCGGACCAGATCTCCAGGAAACGCTGCCCGGCCAGATCCACCCAGCCGCCGTAAAAGCCCTGCAAGGCCCCGGCGATCACGCCAATGATCGAGCTGAAAATGGTCAGGGTGAGGGCGAACAACACCGAAATCCGGAAGCCGTAAATCACCCGCGCCAGCACGTCCCGACCCTGGTCATCCGTGCCAAACAGGTTATCCGCCGATGGCGGTGCCGGGGCCGGGACCTTCAGGTCGTAGTTGATGCTTTGATAGCTGAACGGAATCGGTGCCCACAGCACCCAGGCGTCCTTGGCCTTGAGCAGTTCGCGGATGTACGGGCTCTTGTAGTTGGCTTCGAGCGGGAATTCGCCGCCGAACGTGGTTTCCGGGTAGCGCTTGAGCGCCGGGAAGTACCAACTGTTGTCGTAATGCACCGCCAGCGGTTTGTCGTTGGCAATCAGCTCGGCGCCAAGGCTCAGGCCAAACAGCAGCAGGAACAGCCACAGCGACCACCAGCCGCGCTTGTTGGCCTTGAACAGTTCGAAACGTCGTCGATTGAGCGGGGACRGGTTCATCTCAATGCTCCCGGCTTTCGAAGTCGATGCGCGGATCGACAAAGGTGTAGGTGAGGTCGCCGATGAGTTTCACCACCAGGCCGAGCAAGGTGAAGATAAACAGCGTGCCGAACACCACCGGGTAATCGCGGTTGATCGCGGCTTCAAAGCTCATCAAGCCGAGGCCGTCGAGGGAGAAAATCACTTCCACCAGCAACGAGCCGGTAAAGAAGATGCCGATGAAGGCCGACGGGAACCCCGCGATCACCAGCAACATCGCATTGCGGAACACATGGCCGTAGAGCACGCGATGACGGGTCAGGCCTTTGGCTTTGGCGGTGACCACGTACTGCTTGTTGATTTCATCGAGAAAGCTGTTTTTGGTCAGCAGGGTCATGGTCGCGAAGTTGCCGATCACCAGCGCCGTGACGGGGAGCGCCAGGTGCCAGAAGTAATCGAGGACCTTGCCGCCCATGCTCAGCTCATCGAAATTGTTCGACGTCAGCCCGCGCAACGGGAACCAGTCAAAATAGCTGCCGCCGGCGAACACCACGATCAGCAGGATCGCAAACAGGAACGCCGGGATCGCGTAGCCGACAATGATCGCCGAACTGGTCCAGACATCGAAGTGGCTGCCGTGCCGCGTCGCCTTGGCGATGCCGAGCGGGATCGACACCAGGTACATGATCAGCGTGCTCCATAAGCCGAGCGAGATCGACACCGGCATCTTTTCCTTGATCAGGTCGATGACCTTGGCGTCGCGAAAGAAGCTGTCGCCGAAATCCAGCGAGGCGTAGTTCTTCACCATGATCCACAAGCGCTCCGGCGCCGACTTGTCGAAGCCGTACATGTGCTCGATTTCCTTGACCAGCGCCGGGTCCAGGCCTTGGGCGCCGCGATAGGCGGAACCGGCCACCGACACTTCGGCACCGCCACCGGCGATGCGGCTGGTGGCGCCTTCGAAGCCTTCGAGCTTGGCGATCATCTGCTCTACCGGGCCGCCGGGCGCGGCCTGGATGATCACGAAGTTGATCAGCAAAATGCCGAACAAGGTCGGAATGATCAGCAGCAGTCGCCGAAAAATATACGCCAGCATCTGATTACTCCGTGCCCACAGGGTCGGCTTGCAGTTTGATTTCGACTTCTATTGCCGGTTTCGCATCCGGCTTGATCCACCAGGTGTTGATGCCGATGTCGTACTTGGGTGAAATTTTTGGATGACCGATGTGGTTCCAGTACGCCGCGCGCCACGTCTTGATATGCCAGTTGGGGATCACGTAATAACCCCATTGCAGGACGCGGTCCAGTGCGCGGGCATGGGCCACCAGGCTTTTGCGCGAATCGGCGTTGATCAGTTGCTCGACCAACTGGTCCACCACCGGGTCTTTGAGGCCCATCGAATTGCGACTGCCGGGTTTGTCGGCGGCGGCCGACATCCAGAATTCACGCTGTTCATTACCCGGAGAACCGGACTGCGGGAAGCTGCCGACGATCATGTCGAAGTCGCGTGAGCGCACGCGGTTGATGTATTGCGAGACGTCGACCCGGCGGATGACCAGGTCGATTCCCAGATCGCTCAAATTGCGCTTGAACGGCAGCAGTACACGCTCGAACTCGGTCTGGGCCAGCAGGAATTCGATTTTCACCGGTTTGCCCGTGGCATCRACCATTTTGTCATCGACGATCCGCCAACCGGCCTCTTGAAGCAGTTGATAGGCTTCGCGCTGGTGATCGCGAATCATGCCGCTGCCATCCGTCTTCGGGTTCTCAAAGGCTTCGTTGAACACTTGTGCGGGGATCTGGCTGCGAAACGGATCGAGGATTGCCAGTTGGTCGGCATCCGGCAGGCCGGTGGCGGCCATTTCCGAGTTTTCGAAATAGCTGCGGGTGCGCGCATAGGCGCTGTTGAACAACTGCTTGTTAGTCCATTCAAAGTCCAGCAGCAGCGCCAGGGCCTTGCGCACGCGTACATCCTGGAACAGTGGGCGGCGCAGGTTGAACACGAAACCCTGCATGCCGGTGGGGTTGCCGTTGGGGATTTGTTCCTTGATCAGCCGGCCCTCGGTGACGGCCGGGACGTTGTAGGCGTTGGCCCAGTTCTTCGCGGTCATTTCCAGCCAGTAATCGAACTGCCCGGCCTTGAGCGCTTCGAGCGCGACGGTGTTGTCGCGGTAGTACTCGGTGAGCATCACGTCGAAGTTGTAGAACCCGCGATTGACCGGCAAGTCCTTACCCCAGTAATCCTTGACCCGCTCATAGCGAATGGAGCGCCCGGCCTTCACCTCGCTGACTTTGTACGGGCCGCTGCCCAATGGCATTTCGAGGTTGCCCTTGTTGAAATCGCGGTCCGCCCACCAATGTTTCGGGAGCACCGGCAACTGGCCGAGAATCAAGGGCAGCTCGCGGTTGTTGGAGTGTTTGAACTTGAACAGCACAGTCAGCGGGTCTTCGGCGACCGCTTCCGCAACGTCGTTGTAGTAACCGCGATAGAGCGGCGCGCCGTCCTTGGTCAGCATCTGGAAGCTGAACACCACGTCTTCGGCGCGGATCGGGTGGCCGTCGTGGAAGCGCGCTTCCGGGCGCAGGTAGAAACGCACCCAGCTGTTATCCGGGGCTTTCTCGATCTTGCCGGCCACCAGTCCATATTCGGTGAACGGCTCGTCCAGCCCTTGTTTGGCGAGGGTGTCGTAGATGATGCCGATGTCGTCGGCCGGCACGCCCTTGCTGATAAACGGGTTGAGACTGTCGAAGCCACCGAAACCGGCCTGGCGGAAGATCCCGCCCTTGGGCGCATCCGGGTTCACGTAGTCGAAATATTTAAAATCGGCCGGGTACTTCGGCGGCTCGTTGTAGAGGGTCACGGCATGTTGCGGGGCGGCGCAGGCCAGCCCGGCGAACAGCAGACCGCTGGCCTGCAACAGCAGGGCGCGTACGGGTTTCATTGATCTTTCTCCGAAGATTTCAGCCACCACGCGCTCAGGCCCAGGGTGTAGGGCGGCGTGGTCACGAAGGCCAGGCGATTACGGTAGGCCAGGCGGTGATAATTGAGGTACCAGTTGGGAATACTGTAGTGCTGCCACAGCAATACGCGGTCCAGCGCTTTGCCCGCGGCCACTTGTTCGTCGCGGCTTTGAGCGGCGAGCAATTGTTCAAGCAAATGATCGACCACCGGGTTGGCGATACCGGCATAGTTTTTACTGCCCTTGATCCCGACCTGGCTGGAGTGGAAATACTGCCACTGCTCCAAACCCGGGCTGAGGGTCTGGTTGAGCGTCATCAAAATCATGTCGAAATCGAACTGATCGAGGCGCTGTTTGTACTGGGCGCGGTCGACGGTGCGAAGTCGCGCGTCGATTCCCATGTTGGCGAGGTTCTCGACGTAGGGCTGGAGGATGCGCTCCAGGTTCGGGTTGACCAGCAGGATCTCGAATCGCAGCGGTTGGCCAGCGGCGTTCTGTATGCGCTGGCCATTGAGCTTCCAGCCGGCCTCAGCAAGCAGCCCAAGGGCTTTGCGCAGGGTTTCCCGGGGAATGCCGCGGCCGTCGGTCTGCGGCAAGCTGAACGGCTCGGTGAAGAGTTTGGCGGGCAACTGCTCGCGATACGGCTTGAGCATCAGCCATTCGTGACCAACGGGCAGCCCGGTCGCAGAAAACTCGCTGTTGGGGTAATAACTCAAGGCGCGCTTGTAGGCCCCGCTGAACAGCGTTCGGTTGGTCCACTCGAAGTCAAACATCAGGCCCAGCGCTTCGCGGACCTTGACTTCGGCCAAGGTCGGCCGTCGGGTATTCATGAACAGGCCTTGGCTCTGGGTCGGGATCTGATGCGGGATCTGCACCTTGATCACCTCGCCGCGACGCACCGCCGGGAAGTTGTAACCGTTGTCCCAGTTCTTCGCCTGATGCTCGATGTAAACGTCGAACTCGCCGGCCTTGAAGGCTTCGAAGGCGACATCGCTGTCACGGTAGAACTCGACTTCCATACGATCGAAGTTGTACTTGCCGCGATTGACCGCCAGGTCTTTGCCCCAGTAATCCTTGACCCGCTCAAACACGATCTGCCGCCCGGGGGTTACCGAGGTGATGCGATACGGCCCGCTGCCCAGTGGTGGTTCGAAGGTGGTGGCCTTGAAGTCGCGACCTTTCCAGTAGTGCCGGGACATCACCGGCAATTCGCCCAGCCTCAGGATCAACAACGGATTGCCGGCGCGCTTGAAGACGAAACGAACGCGGTGCGGGTTGAGGATGTCGACGCGCAACACTTCCTGAAGGCTGGTGCGGTACAGCGGATGACCTTCCTTGAGCAGCATGCGGTAGGAGAACGCGACGTCGTACGCGGTGATTGGCGAACCATCGTGGAACCGCGCTTCGGGGCGCAGGTTGAACACCACCCAACTGCGGTCCTCGGTGTATTCCACCGACTGGGCGATCAGGCCATAACTGGAAGTCGGCTCGTCGCCGGACGGTGCGTACTGGCCGGTGCCGACCATTAGCGGTTCATTCAGCTCATTGATCCCGTATTGCAGGAAATTCGACGTGGTCACCGGGCTCGTGCCCTTGAAGGTGTAAGGATTGAGCGTATCGAAGGTGCCAAACGCCATCACCCGCAATGTACCGCCCTTGGGCGCTTGCGGGTTGACCCAGTCGAAGTGGGTAAATCGGGCCGGGTACTTGAGCGTGCCGAACTGCGCATAACCGTGGCTTTCGCTGATCGTCGCGCTTGCGGTGGAGCTCAAGGCCAGGCTGATCAGGAGCAGGAGGAGGGGACGCTTCAAGTCAGAGATCCGATCCAGGCGGCTTGGGCTTTGTGGGCCGTACAGTAACAGCTTGTATCGACAGGAAAAAGACAGGGGGTAATGCCGGGTTAATTGGACTTACGGGTCCCTTGTAGCAGCTGGCGAAGCCTGCGTCCGACTGTGCAGCAGTCGTAATCCTGCAATCACAGTCTTCCTGTCATACCGCGCCGTTTGAATTTACGACTGCTGCGCCCGAACGCGGACCGGCCGACGCAGGCTTCGCCAGCTGCTACAAGAGATTGGTTCGTTTTTCGGGCAAAAAAAAGCCCCTGACTTCAGGGGCTGTTTTTTAGCGTGGTGAAGACACCGTCAGCATCTGTCCAGGCTTCAACGCCTGGCCGACGCGCGGGTTCCAGCGCTTGAGATGCTGCATCTCGACATTGAAACGTTTGGCAACGATGTACAACGAGTCGCCTTGCTGAACCTTGTATTGGGTCTGCGGCTTCTTCTTGTCGGCTTTGCTGTTCGCGGCGATGACCGTGTTGACGCGACCGCTATTGCGCTTGGTGGTGTCCTGCATCACCAGCGTCTGGCCTGTCTTGAGATTTTTACCGGAGAGTTTGTTCCAGCGCTGCAGGTCTTTGACGTCAACGTTGTTGGCCTTGGCAATGGAGCCCAGGCTATCGCCGCGTTTGACCCGGTAGGCGCGCTTGATGCTGGCGACTTGAGTCTCGTCGGCGCCTTCGAAGACCGGTTTGAACGACTTCTTGCTGATCAACTCTTCCGGACGCATGGTCGACAGGCTGGTAGTCAGCAACTGCGCTTTGGACGTTGGCACCAGCAGATGCTGGGGGCCGTCGATCGTGGTGCGCTGCTTGAAGGCCGGGTTGAGCTGGAACAGTTCGTCTTCGTCGATGTTGGCCACCGCGGCAACCTTGGACAGGTCCATGCGCTGGTTGATTTCGACGACCTGGAAGTACGGTTCGTTGGCGATCGGGTTGAGGTTCACGCCGTAGGCTTCGGGAGCCAGCACCACTTGCGACAAGGCCAGCAGTTTTGGCACGTAGGCCTGGGTTTCCGACGGCAACGGCAGGTTCCAGTAATCGGTCGGCAGGCCGAGCCTTTCATTGCGCTCGATCGCCCGGCTGACCGTGCCTTCACCGGCATTGTAAGCGGCGAGGGCGAGCATCCAGTCACCGTTGAACATGTCGTGCAGGCGGGTCAGGTAGTCCAGCGCCGCTGTGGTCGAGGCGGTGATGTCGCGACGGCCGTCGTAGAAACGGGTCTGGCGCAGGTTGTAGTAGCGCCCGGTAGACGGGATGAATTGCCAGAGACCCACTGCGTCGGACCGGGAGTAGGCCATCGGGTTGTAGGCGCTTTCAATCACCGGCAACAGCGCCAGTTCAAGCGGCATGTTGCGTTCTTCAAGGCGTTCGATGATGTAGTGAATGTAGAGACTGCCGCGTTCGCCGGCGTTTTCGAGGAAGGAAGGGTTGCTGGCGAACCACAGGCGCTGTTGCTCGATGCGCGGGTTGACGCCCAGACCATCCTGCAACTGGAAGCCCTGGCGCATGCGCTCCCAGACATCCTGAGGGACTTGCGGCGAGGGTTTTTCGCTGAGCCAAATGGGTTTCTGTTTGGCTCGGGCGGCAATATTGGGGGTATGTGACGCGTCGGTCTGCGGCACATGACTGGAACAACCCGCCAGAGTGGCGGACACAGCCACCGCTATGGCTTGAGCCAAGCGGGTCAATGCGTCTGAATTGATGGCTTTACGAATAGATGACGACATTGGCTGGAAGTAAGTTCCGGGCAAAAATGTCGAGAGATTCTAGAAAGGGTACCCCCTGCGGTCAACCATTCAGAATTTTCATTGCAATAGGATGACGGCTTAGAACGTATCCTTCCAAGCCCGCAAGGCCGCAAAAACCGCACTCGGAGCCCGGTTATTGGGGCCGATCCGTTCGTCCACTTTTTCTTTAACAGATGTTTCAGCGGACCGTAAAAAAGGGTTGGTGAGCTTTTCCAGGGCCAGCGTCGAAGGCAGCGTGATGATCCCGGCTTCACGCTGTCGGGTGACTTTGGCCAGGCGTTCGGCGGTATCCGGATTGTCAGGTTCGACAGCTGCCGCAAATTTCAGGTTGCTCAGGGTGTATTCATGAGTGCAATAGACCAGTGTGTCTTCCGGCAATTCGGCCAGGCGTGACAGCGAGGCGTGCATCTGTTCGGGCGTGCCTTCGAACAACCGTCCACACCCGGCGGCAAACAGCGTGTCACCGCAGAACAGCAGGCCATGATGGTAGTAGGCAATGTGCCCCAGGGTATGACCGGGCACGGCGAAAACATCGAAGTCCCAGCCCAGCACGCTGACCTTGTCGTTGTCCTTGAGCGCGACATCCCGGGCCGGGATGGATTCGCTGGCCGGACCGTAGACTGTCGCGTCTGTCGCCTTTTTCAGCGACTCGACGCCGCCGACGTGGTCATGATGGTGATGAGTGATCAGAATATCGCTCAAGACCCACCCCGGATGCGCCGCAAGCCAGGCCTGCACGGGCGCGGCATCGCCCGGATCGACCACGGCGCAGCGCTGGGTGCGGTGGTCTTGTAACAACCAGATGTAGTTGTCGGTGAAGGCGGGCAGGGCACTGATCTGTATCATCGTCGGATTCGCCAAGCGGAAAACAATGGCGCATCTTAGAACTTCCTGGCGCGTTGGAGAATGCAATGACCGATAAAGCGTTCGCTCAGGCTGATCCCGAGTGGCTGGCCTTGATCAGCGCGGCCCGTGAATGGCTGTCCGGCCCTATCGGGCAATTTTTGCTGGATGAAGAGCGGCGCATGCTCGAAGACGAGTTGGGGCGCTTCTTTGGCGGCTATCTGGTGCATTACGGTCCGTCGGCCCAGACCCCGCCGGCGGCACCCCAGGTGCAGCGCAACGTGCGGCTCGGGGCGCCGTTGCCCGGTGTCGAGATCGTGTGTGAAGAACAGGCCTGGCCCTTGAGCGAGCACGCCGCCGATGTGGTGGTGTTGCAGCATGGCCTGGATTTCTGTCTGTCACCCCACGGGTTACTGCGGGAAGCGGCGAGCAGTGTGCGGCCCGGCGGGCACTTGCTTATCATCGGGATCAATCCCTGGAGCACGTGGGGCTTGCGTCATGTGTTCGCCCATGACGCCATGCGCAAGGCGCGTTGCATCTCGCCTTCACGCGTTGCCGACTGGTTGAACCTGTTGGGTTTCGCGCTGGAGAAACGCCGCTTCGGGTGCTATCGTCCGCCGCTTGCGTCACCTGCCTGGCAGGCTCGTCTGGCCGGTTGGGAACGCAAGGCCGGTGATTGGCAACTGTCGGGTGGCGGTTTCTATTTGTTGGTGGCGCGCAAGATCGTGGTCGGCCTGCGTCCACTTCGTCAAGAGCGGCGCGAACCGATGGGCAAGCTGATTCCTTTGCCGATGGCCAAGGTCAATCGACGCCGTATCGACCCGTAATCCCCTTTTATATTCCCGGCCGGGTCAATCCCCGGCCTCGGGCATCGTCGGTCACTGATCGACGAGCCACCGCATTTTCTGGATAGATTGGCATGAGCGATAGCGTAGAACTCTTTACCGATGGCGCCTGCAAAGGCAACCCTGGTCCTGGTGGCTGGGGTGCATTGCTGGTGTGCAAAGGGGTTGAAAAGGAACTGTGGGGCGGCGAGGCCAACACCACCAACAACCGCATGGAGCTGATGGGGGCGATCCGTGGCCTTGAAGAACTCAAGCGATCCTGCGACGTGCTGCTGGTGACCGACTCCCAGTACGTGATGAAAGGCATCAACGAATGGATGGACAACTGGAAGAAACGCGGCTGGAAAACAGCAGCGAAGGAGCCGGTTAAAAACGCCGACCTGTGGAAGTTGCTGGATGAGCAGGTCAATCGCCACAACGTCACCTGGAAATGGGTGCGCGGGCACATCGGTCACCACGGTAACGAACGGGCGGACCAGTTGGCCAACCGTGGCGTGGATGAAGTGCGCGGGTTCAAGCAGGCTTGATGATTCCATCGTTCACCTGTGGGAACCGGGCTTGCCCGCGATGAACGATGACGCGGCTTTACTGAAAGTCCGCAGCGTCTGCAT
>NZ_JBFUBK010000120.1:17969-25847 GCF_056405815.1 Pseudomonas sp. P1_F1_2
GCTTTACTGAAAGTCCGCAGCGTCTGCATCGCGGGCAAGCCCGGCTCCCACAGGGCATCGCAGCATCAAGCTGGCGGTGCGCGCCTGATCCCGCGAGCGTGTTAACATCGCCGCTTTTGCACGATTGACCCGTTGAGAGCTGAACACTGATGGCCACCAGATCCGTTGTACTCGATACCGAAACCACCGGCATGCCGGTGACCGACGGCCACCGGATTATCGAAATCGGTTGTGTCGAGTTGATCGGTCGGCGCCTGACGGGCCGRCATTTTCACGTTTATCTGCAACCCGATCGCGAGAGTGACGAAGGCGCCATCGGCGTCCACGGCATCACCAACGAATTTCTGGTGGGCAAGCCGCGTTTCACTGAAGTGGCCGATGAGTTCTTCGAATTCATCAAGGGCGCCCAGCTGATCATCCATAACGCGGCGTTCGACGTTGGCTTCATCAACAACGAATTCGCCCTGATGGGCCAGCACGATCGCGCGGACATCACGCAACACTGCTCGATCCTGGACACCCTGATGATGGCCCGGGAACGTCACCCCGGGCAGCGCAACAGCCTCGACGCCTTGTGCAAACGTTATGGCGTCGATAACTCTGGCCGTGAACTGCACGGCGCCTTGCTCGACTCCGAGATTCTCGCTGACGTCTACCTGACCATGACCGGCGGCCAGACCAGCCTGTCACTGGCCGGTAATGCGTCCGACGGTAATGGTTCCGGTGAAGGTGCGGACAATTCCGCCACCGAAATCCGTCGCTTGCCGGCCGACCGCACCCCCGCCCGAATCATCCGCGCCAGCGAAGATGACCTGGCCCAGCATGTGGCACGACTGGAAGCCATCGCTAAAGCCGCCGGCGCGCCGTCGCTGTGGCAGCAACTGGCGGATGCCAAGGCCCAGGCCTGAGTCCGTAGCAGCTGCCTCGCGGTGCTCGGCAGCTGCTACAGGTCGTGCATGTATCGACACTCGCCACATCCGCTTCAACCCTCTACCCTGAGGTTATTGGCAGACCATGGTCTGCCGCCTCAGGACACTGAGCCCCATGTATAAAGATTTGAAATTCCCGGTCCTGATCGTCCATCGCGACATCAAGGCTGACACCGTCGCCGGTGATCGCGTGCGGGGCATCGCCCGGGAGCTGGAGCAGGAAGGCTTCAGCATTGTTTCGGCGGTGGATTACACCGAAGGGCGGCTAGTTGCGTCGACCCATCACGGCCTCTCGTGCATGTTAATTGCCGCTGAAGACGCCAGCGCCCATTCCCATTTATTGCAGAACATGGCCGAACTGATTGGCCTGGCGCGAGTGCGTGCGCCGGATCTGCCGATCTTTGCCCTGGGTGAGCAGGTGACCCTGGAAAACGCCCCGGCTGATGCCATGGCCGAACTCAATCAGCTGCGCGGGATTCTTTACCTGTTCGAGGACACCGTGCCGTTCCTGGCCCGGCAAGTGGCGCGGGCTGCGCGCAAGTACCTGGACGGACTGTTGCCACCGTTTTTCAAGGCACTGGTGCAACACACCGCCGACTCCAATTATTCCTGGCACACACCGGGCCACGGCGGTGGCGTGGCGTATCACAAGAGCCCCGTCGGGCAAGCGTTTCACCAGTTTTTCGGGGAAAATACCCTGCGTTCGGATTTATCCGTGTCGGTTCCCGAATTGGGTTCCTTGCTCGATCACACAGGGCCGCTGGCCGAAGCAGAAGCACGAGCCGCGCGCAATTTCGGCGCCGATCACACCTTTTTCGTGATCAATGGCACCTCGACCGCCAACAAAATCGTCTGGCATTCGATGGTCGCGCGTGATGATCTGGTGCTGGTGGATCGCAACTGCCACAAGTCGGTATTGCATTCGATCATCATGACCGGCGCCATCCCGTTGTACCTGTGCCCTGAGCGCAATGAACTGGGAATCATCGGCCCGATTCCGTTGAGCGAGTTCAGCCGCGAGTCGATCCAGGCCAAGATCGACGCCAGCCCGCTGACCAAGGGGCGAGCGCCGAAGGTCAAATTGGCGGTGATCACCAACTCGACCTACGACGGCCTTTGCTACAACGCCGAATTGATCAAGCAAAACCTGGGCAACAGCGTCGAGGTGCTGCATTTCGACGAGGCTTGGTATGCCTACGCGGCGTTCCACGAGTTTTTCGCCGGGCGTTACGGCATGGGTACTTCACGCAGCGAAGACAGCCCGCTGGTGTTTACCACGCACTCCACGCACAAGTTGCTGGCAGCGTTCAGCCAGGCGTCGATGATTCATGTCCAGGACGGTGGCGCACGGCAACTGGATCGCGACCGGTTCAACGAAGCGTTCATGATGCACATCTCCACTTCGCCGCAGTACAGCATCATTGCATCGTTGGACGTGGCCTCGGCGATGATGGAAGGGCCGGCCGGGCGTTCGCTGTTGCAGGAAATGTTCGACGAAGCCCTGAGCTTTCGTCGCGCCCTGGCCAATCTACGCCAGCACATCGCGGCGGACGACTGGTGGTTTTCCATCTGGCAGCCGCCATCGGTGGAAGGCATTGATCGCGTGGTCACCGAGGATTGGCTGCTGCAACCCGACGCCGACTGGCATGGCTTTGGCGGTGTGACCGACGATTACGTGCTGCTCGACCCGATCAAAGTCACTCTGGTGATGCCAGGCTTGACGGCCGGTGGCGCACTGAGTGAACGCGGGATTCCGGCGGCCGTGGTCAGTAAATTCCTCTGGGAGCGTGGGCTGGTGGTCGAGAAGACCGGGCTGTATTCGTTCCTCGTGCTGTTCTCGATGGGCATCACCAAAGGCAAGTGGAGCACGTTGTTGACCGAGTTGCTGGAGTTCAAGCGCAGCTACGACGCCAACGTCAGCCTGGCAGCCTGCCTGCCGTGCGTGGCACAACAGAGCGGCGGGCGCTATCAAGGCATGGGTTTGCGCGACTTATGTGATCAATTGCACGCCTGTTATCGCAGCAATGCCACGGCCAAGCACCTCAAGCGCATGTACACCGTGCTGCCGGAAGTCGTCATGAAGCCCGCTCACGCCTATGATCATTTAGTGAGAGGCGAGGTGGAGGCGGTGTCCATCGATGCTCTGGACGGACGAATCGCTGCGGTCATGCTGGTGCCGTATCCGCCAGGTATTCCGCTCATCATGCCTGGCGAGCGGTTCACCGAGGCGACCCGGTCAATCATTGACTACCTTTCATTTGCGCGTACTTTTGACAGTAGCTTCCCAGGATTTATCGTCGATGTGCATGGCTTGCAACACGAAGACGAGGGCAATGGACGGCACTACACCGTCGATTGCATCAAGGAGTGAGGACCTTTCCCAGCATGCAACCTGTGATCAATCCCAAGTTCCCGGGCCTGTCGGTGCGTGTCGCCGATGACGGCTTTGCGGCCTATATCTGGGGCAGTGACTTCAGTTTTGAAGTCGCCGCCTATGGTGCTGCCGAAATTGGCAAACCGGTCGACCAGTGGTCGGTGACGCCGATCATCCCTTATCGAAAGTGCTACGGCATTGACCCGGAGGAGTTCAGCAGTTTCCGTGATGCCGCTGACAGCGCGATTTTCATGGCGTATCTCGACGACGAGCCGGTCGGCCATCTGGTGGTCAGCACCAACTGGAACGGTTTTGCGCATATCGACGAGTTAGCGGTGCATGCCCCGGCGCGGCACCATGGCGTGGCCAAAGCGCTGCTGGATGTGGCCCAGTTCTGGAGCCGCAAGAAAAAACTGCCCGGCATCATGCTCGAAACCCAGAACAACAACCTGGGCGCCTGTCGGCTCTATGAGCGGTGCGGGTATGTGATTGGCGGGATCGATCATTTGCGTTATCGCGGGATCGACCCAAACACCGCCGAAGTGGCACTGTTTTGGTATCGGTTGTTCGATAACTCGCTGGAAGACTCGCTCAGTTCGCCAGCATCGCCGCGGCTTGTTCCGTAATGATGTCCAGCAGTGTCTGAACAGCGGCGTTGGGTTCGCCGTTTTTCAGGGTCAGGGCGTAGAGGCTGATCGGCACTGCCGGGGCCAGCGGACACACATCCAGTCCGCTGGATTTGGCGCCGAGGGCGGTAAACGGGTCGACAATCGCCAGGCCTTCACCGGCCTCGACCATGCTGCGCATCATCTGATGCGTCTGGACCCGGATATGTACGACCGGGGCAGGGCGCAAGGCCTGCAGTTTGTTCTCCAGTGCCGGGCTTAGCGGGTCATGACCTTCCAGACCGACCATCGACTGACCTGCCAGATCCTGCAACGAAATGTATTTCTGCTTGGGTTGCAGCCAGCCGTGGGGCGCCAGAAGCTGGAGCTTGCCTTGGGCAATGACCTGGCAATGGATGTCGGCGTGATCGGGATCATGCAGGCTCAACCCCAGGTCGCTTTCGCGCAACAACAAGGTCTTGATGATCTCGCGGGTCGGCTGGCTCAGCAGGTTGCACGGCGCATCAGGCAAGCGTCGGCGCAGGGCAGCGATGCCTTGAGGCAACAATTGTTGGGCCAGGGGCGGGGTGCAAATAATGCGAAGGGGGGCTGCCTGGTAATGCTTGAGGCTGGAGGCCAGCCGCTGGACGGGCTCAAGCGCTTCGTAAACGTGGGCAATTTCGACCTGGAGTTCCCGCGCTTCGCGGGTCGCCTGCAAGCGTCCACGCACGCTGGAAAACAGCATGAAACCCAACTGACCCTCGGCCTCACGCAAAAGGCGTTCAACCTCGGCCACCGGCAACTGCAGCCATTCGGCGGCGGTGCCCAGGTGGCCAGTCTGCACAAGCGCGTGGATCACTTCGATATGGCGTAAACGCATGCGTGAAGTCCATGTTCAGCAGGTGAGAGGATCAGTGACTGAATCCTAACTCAAGTGCGCGCATATGACTTCTGCTCATAACACGCGGTTATGAGGCGACGTTGACTTCTGGCAGGCTGCCGACATACGTGTCGGGTTCACGGACGATGGTCACGTCCGCTTGCACCAGCAGGAATTGGTTTTCATCGAGCTTCTTGACACGATCGCCAATGGCCAGTTTGTAGGTGGTGACAGGCTCCGTGCCGCCAAGGCCGTCCGCCGACAGGGTGGATTCCTGGAACTCATGCACTGAATAAACACGGCCTTCCGCATCTCTTGCATGGAACTGACCGACAAGTACTGCTGCCATCTGTTTAGAACCTCTGGAGATAAATCACTCAATTTTCGGTTCTGTAGACCGTGGTTGGGTGAAGTAAGTTTTCCTACAGGAAAAAAATAGTCAGGGGCGATGAAATTCAGGGCCCGCTGGGTAATTCGTCATCTATAACTACAAGTTCTTTCCATCGCACAGTCGAGACATCTTCCATGAGCAACGTCTACAAGATCGCCGTTGTGGTCGGCAGCTTGAGAAAGGCATCGATCAATCGCAAGGTGGCGCTGGCCCTGGCCGATCTCGCACCGGCCAATCTCAGGCTTGAAATCGTTGAAATCGGCGACCTGCCGCTCTACAACGAAGACATCGATGGTGCTTCACCGCCGGCAGCCTACAGCACTTTCCGCCAACAGGTGCGTTCATCCGACGCAGTGCTGTTCGTCACCCCGGAATATAACCGTTCGGTACCGGCGCCTTTGAAGAATGCCATCGATGTGGGTTCGCGGCCCTATGGCCAGAGCGCCTGGAGCGGCAAACCGGGTGCGGTAATCAGTGCTTCGCCGGGTGCTGTCGGCGGATTCGGCGCGAACCACCACTTGCGCCAGTCCATGGTGTTTCTGGATGTGCCATGCATGCAGCAACCCGAAGCCTACCTTGGAGGCGCCGGCGCGGCGTTCGACGAGGCGGGCAAGCTGTCCGAGTCGGTCAGGCCGTTCCTGCAGAGTTTTATCAACGCTTATGCAAAATGGGTCGAGCAACACAAAAAAGAGTGACAACACCGTCCCCCTGTAGGAGTGAGCCTGCTCGCGATAGCGGTATGTCAGTTGGCATTGATTTGCCTGACACACTGCTATCGCGAGCAGGCTCGCTCCTACAGGGTATTGGGGGTTAGGGTGTGTGCAGCAATCGGCCACGGATCATCGACTCGATCTCCGCCAGCCACGCAGCCGTTTGCGCTGCCGCCGGTTGTGCGGTAACGCAATAACGGCGGCCACCCCAGGCGGTGATCAGCCAGGCATCGATGGTTGTTTCTGATGGCTGCTCAGGTAAATCGCTACACGCCGCAAACGCTTCGCGCCACTTCTGCGACAGCTCCTGGAACACCCGCCGGTGGTGTTTGGGTTCGGCGATCTGGTGTTCATGGGTCATCAGCTCATAGTCGAACAACGGCTGATCAGCATCGGTCGGGTCGCAGGTCATACGGATCAAACGATTGATTCGCGCTTGCCAGTCCAGATGCGTGGGCCGTACAACCTGGTCATCGATGTGCTGCAACAGATTCTCCAGGCAATGGCGGACATAACCGGACAGCAGCGCTTCCTTGCTCGGGAAATAATCGTACAACGTACCGATGGCAACGCCGGCTTCCAGCGCCACCGCGCGCGTGGTCAGCCCCGACCAGCCATCACGTCGCCAAATCCGAACAAACGCCTCGTAAATCGCATCCACGGTGAAGATCGCCCGAGACTGGCTCGGCCGTTTCAGCGGTTTGGCGCGGGGATTGAGGGTAGGCGCAGTGCCCTTGGTGTTTCCGAACCCGCTCTTCATCGGCTGCCACTACTCTGGTGCTACCCGCCACTCACTCGCAGCAGGAGTCTGAAAGATGCAAAGTCCGATCACGGTAACACGGCTGATCACCCGCAAAAACGCCCTCGACCAGAGTCGAATCGAGCAGGAGCAGCGCAGTCTGACTCCGTCCGAAGGGGAGGTGATTGTGAAAATCGACCGCTGTGCGCTGACCACCAACAACATCACTTATGCCGCGTATGGCGATTCGATGAATTACTGGGGTTTTTTCCCTACCGGGAACGCGGAAATGGGGCACATTCCGGCCTGGGGCTTCGCCGATGTGATCGCTTCGACGGTTGAAGGGGTTGCGGTGGGGGAGCGCTTCTACGGCTATTTTCCGATTGCCAGTCACCTGTGGATGCGCCCCGAGCGGGTCACCGAGCGAGGTTTCTATGATGGCGCCGAACACCGGCAGGCACTGACCTCGGCCTATAACCAGTACACCCGGTGCAGTTGGGATCCGTACTACAGCCATGACACCGAAAACCTGCAGATCTTGCTCAAACCGCTGTTTCTGACCTCATCAATGCTGGCGGATTTCCTGCAAGACAACCAATTCTTCGGTGCGACCCGGCTGGTGTTTTCCAGCGCTTCGAGCAAAACCGCCTATGGCACCGCTGTGTGTCTGGAAAACTACCCCGATATCGAGCGGGTTGCGCTGACCTCGGCCGGTAACACGTCCTTCGTCGAAGCGCTCGGCTGTTATGAGCGAACAGTGTCTTACGAGGAGCTGCCGAGCCCGGCCAATGACCGTCCTGTTCTGTACGTGGATTTTTCTGGCGACCTGGGTTTGCGTGATCGTGTGCATCAGCAATTCGCCGGACAACTGGTTTACAGCTGCTTCGCCGGTTCGGCACAAAGCACGGATGAAGCACAACTGAGCGCCATCGAGGGCCCGCAACCGGTGTTCTTTTTTGCGCCGATCCAGTTGCGCAAGCGCAATGCCGAGTGGGGGCCAGAGCGAGTCAGCCAACATATCGGCGATGGCTTGCAGCGGTTTTATGGGCAAGTGACCGCATCCGCCAACCCGCTGCTTGAGGTGGTGCAAAGCGACGGTTATGAGGCGGCGCAGACGGTGATTACGCGGTTGTTCAACGGCCAGGTCGCGCCAGTGCAAGGGCATGTCATCCGTTTGTAACCTGTGTAGCAGCTGACGAGCAGCGCGAGGCTGCGTCCGGCTCGGTCCGCGCTCGGACGCAGCCTCGTGC
>NZ_JBFUBK010000121.1:0-17529 GCF_056405815.1 Pseudomonas sp. P1_F1_2
ATTGAAAACACCAGAACGGGTAAAATCCCAAGTGCAAAAGATCACTTCTACTTCAAGGAGTAATTATGAAATTCTGGAATGATATTGACGGCAGCACTTTTTTTAACCAGATTTTCACGACACCCATAGCGATCGGCACCATTGACCTTTTCGCTTTAAATATTGATAACAGCAGACCAACGATAATAATGGAGTTTGATATAGAGGAACTCCCTGACGCACATCCAGCAAAATGGAAAAAGAATCACTTCAATACGTGTCGAATTGGATTAAATTGTGGCGACATCAAAAACGTTCTGATAAAAAATATACCTACAACAGATAAATTAAACATAACAATTACAAAAAAAGAAACCATATTTACAATCCAAGCATCAAACAAAAACTCAATGATTGAGTTCACAACAGAATCTCCTTTACTTTGCGGCCCCTCGGTGTACCTGAACAACAAGGACTCCGACGCTATTTAGGCGCAAAAAAAAAGACAAAAAATGGACAAAAAAAAGGGACGGATTTATTTTCACGCAAGAAAATAAATCCGTCCCCTTTTCGCACCCGCTTCCAGCCAAAAGGAAGTATCTGGATTTACAAAGGATTGTACCCAGCAACAAAAAATTGCCCAATGGAAAGCAGGCAGGCAGAACGCAGAGCGAATACAATGAAGTAACGCACTTTAATAAGGGGACATGAAATGAAAACAATCTCCGTCCCATTGAGCTCTGAAGCAATGAAACGCTTAGATCTAGATGAGTGTTTGCTTGCTGATCTTGAGAAACTTCAATTACCAGAAGAGCACTACGCAAAATTATTGCAATCTGGAGTACTTTAAAAAATAAACTCATCACTAGGAAAATTTATAGATGAGTACGAAGACGAAAGTATTCAAGGCAACATCGAACTAACCACATCTCTAAATATTTTAACAAGCGCTTACGAACACACCAAACTTTAGATATTAGAAAAATTATAACCCTGAACAAGCTAGCACTGAAAAGCAAAACTGGGCTGTTTTTTTATTTCTAAGTCAAACAAAAGAAAGGATAGATTGATTTTCCATAAAGAAAAATCAATCTATCCCTTTTCACGCTTGGAACACTGAAGCACTTGAGCGTCACGCGTTCAAGGATAGTCAGGACGTCAAAGATGGAAAGCCGTGAAAAGTCATTGACTAGGGGAAACCATTGGCCACTAACGACGGTAACGAAACGCGATTCATGAGGGTTGAGCTAGGTGCGAACACTATTCATGGCCATCCTATTTCCGAAGATGCATTTAAAAAACTCACAAAAATGAAGAAAAATTAAATGAACACGAAAAAAATAATTGAACTTGGCGGAAGAATCACATTTGATGACATATCCCACCTAAATCAAGATATTGATATATCAATAATTATTGATGATTTAAAGGAGGATCTATTCCAAGCTGTTTTCCCCCATGATCAACTCATTGATATCGGCTGGTATCCGGAGTTCTGCGAAGATGGCACTTTCAAAGTCTCACTAATTAAATCCCATGATTGGGAGCAACCAATTTTCAGCGAAAAAGCAAAAAACTGGAAAGAACTACAACAGGTAATATCCAATGCTCTAATCAAAATAGAAATATAAAAACAACCAAGAAAGACAAAGAAAGGAAACAGACATATTTTTATACGAATTCAGCAATTGATTTAGCAAAAGTACTTTAACATGCAAAAAACCTCTCGATCCGATGCAGTTTACAAGCTGAGCCAAAAAGCTTTAGCTGCTCTCAACAATGATGCGCGTGAATCACTGCTACTGAATTGGTGGGGGATTGATGACAGCGACGAAGTGTTCTCCTTGCTTTCAAAAGAAATGCAACATCTACTTATCTCAAACGACGAACCGCCAAGTGACGTACAGAATCCTCTATATGACGAATTGTTATTGATTGCTTTGCGCTCAGAATACAAGGGCGTGACAAATTTGTATTTATCTAGCCACATGAAAAAAATGGGATTCGGCGAGCATGAAGTATTGGGGCTCATCGAACCAATGGAAGCTTGTCCTTGCTGCAGTTACCGCACATTATCGTCGAGAGCAAACTACGAAATTTGTGATCTGTGCAAATGGGAAGACAACGGAGTAATTGATCCTGACAATACAGCGACCGGAACCATATGACACTCGGAGAAGCGAAAGAGACACTCTCAAAAAATATGAACGTATTGCCTTTAGACAAATGGGCCATTTAAGAATCACAGCAAAGCAACAAATGTATTTCCACACGCCCAACAGAACAAAGCGGACGTATTTATTTACACGAAATAACTCATCCCCCTTTCCGCTCTAAACCGAAACCCACCGCCCCACCGCTACCGAACCCGGAATTTTAACCTCCAGACTTCCTAAAAACTGCTCATCAATCGAACGAAGCAAAACTTCCGGCCCCATCAACCCCAACTGAATTGCTTGAACCCCTGAACTGGCAAGCATTAAAGACTTAAACTCCGTTAACGGGCCTTTAACCACCTTGGTCTTAGTTAAATCCTTCTCATGCAACAAATCCGCAGATGCAAAAAACTCAGCCGTATCGAGTCCCAGGGCGGACAACTGGCCGGAGTCCTCCAAATCAATTTCCGCATAATGTGTCGCCTGGGCTAAAAATTTTCGCCCGGAAACCTTCCCGTCGATGGCTAACAAAAAGAACGTGAAGGCTGTATTACCCAAGCGGTTCCAGTCGTCTTCATTTGTGTTGCTGGCCTGAGTCCGATGAAGTGTTTTCACCCCTTTGTTAACCAACTCAAAATTCGGTTCAATCGCGTTAAATCTAGGCGGCCCATCGACTGAGGTGGTGTAGTGCCGGAGGGTAAACTTTTTATTCGATGCTTTATCCATTTGTTTTTGATTGGCTTTTTTATCAGAAAAAACCAGCGAGTCGTTTGTTACATCCTTCATGATGGTAAAGGGCAAAACTCTATCTGTTGCATCGTAGCCGGTCTTGTATTTGTCAAAGACCTCTTGAGCAGGAACAGATTTTCTAGCGATTGAAGGGGTCGGTGTCGACTTTTTAAGCGTACAAGCACCCGTGTGATTGGTCTTGCACTGGGGGCAGAGTTTAGGGATTTGAAAGGGAGCTGCTTTTGACGCCGCAGGTTTGGTCGCTGCGATCACCACGCCAGTGGGCATGGTGAAGGGAGGTGATGATGCAGAGGTTGCCCCTTGACCGAGTATTGGGCCTCGCGTTGATTTTTGATGACCGGAAGGATTGTTGGGGGACGCCGGTCGCAAAACGTTAGGCATTGGACTGTTCGATGGCGGATCAGTAGGCATAAATAAACTTACCCCAGACGTTGAGTGGTTATGAACCACGTTACATTTTGAGGCTTTGGTTATAGCAAAGAGGCACACTACAAAAATGTAGGAAATTTCCGAAGGAAATGAGGCCGGGCATATGCAGGCGGGAGCACCGCGTACGGGAATCTGATGGTCATTTGAACCGTGCGCTGGCCCCTTTGACCCATTGGCTCGATACATGCCCGACATCGGCATCAATGCGCCCTCGACGCATTGCACGACACGACGACACCGCAAAGTGACTGCAAAAAAAAACGGGCGATCCAGTGATCGCCCGTTTTTTATGTATTCATTGTCAGCACGTCGCATACGCGCTGCCAAAAAGTGTTCGCCCAGTGCAACAGCCTCGGCATTCCATGCACTGGTAAAGAGCCATGACACTGGACGAACGGGGGAAGTTTAATAGAAGCAGGTGAAGATGTCCGCCTCGCGAACATGAAATTTATAAACACAATGTTTAACAACATGTCGGATGAAATACTATTCAGACGAATGAATAAAACTCACCAACCCGTTCATTAAAACTGATTGTTCTTGTACAAAAAGTTATACAAGAACAATCATTTTTTATAGAGCCAACACTCAATTTTAGTGTGCGCTGGTCACTTTCAGAAGGTCTGTGTAGGTGACAACAACGGTTTGCCCTACTTTCAGGTCCTTGAGTTTCGCTTGAACTTTCGGCTCTACCACTTCAACCGTTTTGGACTGGCCAGCCGGGTTTTCGAAGGTCAATTCATGTTTTGCCAAATCGATTTTGGTGATTTTCAGCTGAACTTGAACCTGACGGTAAGCTTCGCCGGCAGGCATGGAACCGCCCGGTGCCGCTCGGACTTCGCCCGTGCGCTCGGTGGAGCCTGGCAGGCCCTTGTCGACGTCGGTGTCGAGGTATGCCGCGACGGAGCGGGCAACTTCGACTGTGACCTTATCGCCAGCTTTGAGGTTGGCAAGGTTTTTCGCCTTGTCGGTCAGTTGCAGCGTCGTCTCGTTACCTTCTGGCCCTTTAAGGGTGACTTGATGGCTTTTGGCGTCGACCGAGACAACATCAGCGGTGATCGTTGCCGCTTCCACCACGTTAGACAGCGGAATGTCCGCCGCCATGGCGCCAAGGCTGACGGCAGACAGCAAGGTAGCAAGGGTGATGGCTTTGGTCAGTGCGTGGAGTTTCATAGGCGATACATTCCTTGGTAATAAATGACAACAGACCGCTCTGGCTCAGGCGCCGACGCGATCCGTGCCCATGAGCATAGACGCAGTTCAAGGAGTGTTCGAAGTTTCTTCTGCGAGGTATTCACCACCGTCGGTGCTATTGGCGCTTTCCTTGCGCCAGGTCAAGGGAGTGGCACGCAGCGCGTCGTGAACATGCTCGACTTAGCCCGCGATCTACCGAAAGCTGCGACTCAATACCCGGTCATTTCCAGATAGCCTTGCCCCGCGTGGCTGCCACTCAGTTGCACCGGCCCTTCCCAATAGGGAATGCGCAAATCCATCCAGGCGTCGGGATTGAGGGCCGTTAGGGTGATATCGAGGTGTTTACCGGGGATTTTGATCGACCAGCGCACGGGCATCGAACGGCCGGCGACGTTGGCGGTGTCTTGCGGTGTGAGGCGGATGTCGTCGGCGTGCAATGGCTGCGTCTGCCCCTGAGCGTCGATCCAGGTGCCAGTGAGGTACGGCGCGCCTTCCTTGTTGCGCATGCGATAAAGCATCACCTGCTCACCGCTGTCCAGGTGCAGCGAGAACCAGTCCCAACCGGTCTGATTGGCGGTCAGCGGCTGGCTGCTCCATTCGCGGTCGAGCCAGGCCGGGCCGCTGACTTGATAGGTGTTGCCATCGATTTCCAGCGTGCCGCTGGCCTGGAAAAACGGTTGGCTGTAGTAGTACGACGCCTGGCCCTGTTCGGATTTCTGGCTGAAGCCTTTGTCGCCCTGAAGCACCGGCGGACGGGTAGATGTCAGGCGAAGTTGGTAGGCGAAATCCTTGTCCCGGGCGCTGAGTTGAAGATCCGTTAAAGGATCGGAACGCTGACTATTGAAACGCCAGTCATCGATCCAGGCATCAAAGGGCGCCACCCTCACTCCCGCCTGCCCCACACCACCACGGGCATAGCGTTCGGCAGCATGATGCACGGTCGCCGACGTTACGGCGGCATGCCCCAGCCAGATTGTCTGATTACCCCACCCCGCCACCTCGGGCATTGCTTTCAAGGCGCTGCGAAACAGTGTCCATTGCACGCCAAACTCGCGGCCCTGCTCGTCCCTGAGATTGGCGGTGACGTACCACCACTCGATGCGAAAGCCGTCATGTGGCCCATGATCTGCCGGGAAGTTGAACACCCGACCGGGCACCACCGGGGTAAAAGCCGCCGCCTCGCCGCCCATACCCGCGAAGCCTTTTTCATCCGGCGCCGGGTGATCGCAGCCGCTCAACAGAAGCATCAGCAACACCACGCCGAGGTTAATCCTCATGAGCAAACGTCCTCAGCAGGTCCGCCGGTTGCGTGCGGTACAGCGAGTACAGCGGCCACGCCGACGCCAGTAATGTTGCGATCAAGGCCAGCCCCATCAACTGCATCAGTTGCAACGGAAAAACCCGCAACGGCAGACGCCAACCGAACGCCTGGACGTTGATCACCGCGTCCAGGCACCACGCCAGCGCGATCCCCAGCGGTAACGCCAGCACCAGCGTCAACAGCGCCAGCAACCAGGTTTGCCCGAGGTTGAGCAGCATCAATTGCCGACGCGTCACGCCCAGCGCCCACAACGGCGCCAGTTGCCCGAGGCGGCTTTGGCTTTGGGTCAGCAGGCTGATAAACAGTGCCACGCCCGCCACGCAGAGGGTCAGGCTGTTGAGTGCGGCGGTGGCGGCGAAGGTGCGTTCGAACACTTGCGTCGACCAGCCCTTGAGCCGCGCCTGGTCGACGATACGGCTGTCGTCCAGCGCGAACTGTGCCTGTAACGCGGTGATGAACGGGGGGATCGATTCCGGCTCGATACGCAGATTAAAGCGGTTGGGGGCTTGCTGTGGCCAGCCCCGCAGCAGATGGCTGACATTGACCAGCAGATGGCCCTTGGGATTGCCGTAATCGGCGTAGATTCCGACGATGCGCGGCGACCACGAACCGTTCGGCGTGGGAATCGTCAGGTGATCGCCGAGCCGCACCTTCAGGCGTCGGGCCAGTTGTTCGCTGAGCATCAGCGTGTCGTCCCTGGCCAGTTGCTCCCATGGGTTATCGCCCAAGGCCTCCAGCAACGGCCAGTGCTGGCGATAGGTCGGGTGGTCGATCACGCCAAAAATATCCGCCGGCCAGCCTTGCAACTGGATCGAAACTTGCCAGCTAGGCAGTACCGCCGAGACGTGCGGTTGCTGTTTGAGCCACGTGTGCAGTTCGCGAGACTGCGCCGGGTTTTGCGGATTGATGTACAACTCGGCCGTCAGGCGTTGTTCGAGCCAGTTGCTGAAGGTCTGGCGAAAACCGGCGGTCATGCTGCCGGCGCCGATATTCGCCGCGAGTGCCAACAGCAGCGCCATCAACGCCAGACTCAGGGCCGGTAATTGCTGCCGGCAATCGGCGATAAACCATTGGCCAAGCACTGAATGACTGCGCGGCAATACCAGGTTGAGCGCGGCATTGAGCACCACCGGCAGCGCCAGCGCGGCGCCGAGCAACAGCGCCGCCATCAGTACAAAGCCACTGGCCAGGCTGTCGCCCCAGATCAAGGCGCTGAGCGCAATCACGGCCGCCATCGCTGCCACCCAGCCCTGGCGCCGCAACCAACGCGCATGAGCCTGATGCCAGGCTTGAGGATCGGCCAGCGCCAGCAGTGGCAAACGCGCCGCTCGCAGCAGACTGTTCGCGCCGGCCAGCAACGCACCGAGCACACTCAGGCCGACTCCGCTGAGCCACCACCACGGGCTGAGGCTCAACTGCCCCGCCACTTCGGCGCCGTACAAACCGCGCAGGCTGGCGGCGACGTCCGGTAACAGCACACTGGCCAACAGGTAGCCGCTGACCACACCGGCGAGGCCGCCGATCAGCGCCAGAGCGCCGAGCTCAACCACCAGGCACGCGATGAGCATTCGGGCACTGACGCCACAGGCACGCAAGGTCCTGAGCAGTCCCCGGCGTTGTTCCAGCGCCAGGCCGATGGCCGCGTGAACAATGAACAAACCGACCACGAATGACAGAAACCCCAGCGCATCAAGGTTCAGGTGAAAGCTTTCGGTCAAGCGCGCGAGATTGTTCTCCTCGCCACGGGTCTTGAGCTGGAGTTGGCCCTTGAATGCGTCAGGTATCGAGGCGCTGAACCCCTTGGGCAACAACAGTCGTGACAGTTGATCCGGCAGGCCCAGAATCTGCTGAGCGAAGCCAATATCGACCAGCAAAACACCGGGCGCCATGTCGGTTTCAACGCGCAGCGGCGGCAATGCCATGCCATTCGCACTTATCGGCCGTTCGCCTTCGTGCAGCCCCAAGGCCTGCAAGGTCTGCGGTGAAATCCAGGTACTGCCCGGCGCACTGAAAAACTCGACAATCTGCTCAATCGGTAACGCTTGCCCCGCCACCGATGACCCGGGGGGCAGCGACACCGGCTCGATGCCCATCAGTTGCAGGCGCTGGTCTTCATGGCCCTTGAGCGTCACTCGGCCTTGCAGCACCGGCGACACCGGCCAGCCTGAACGGCGCAGTTCGACAAACAGCCCTTGAGAAAACGTTCCACTATCGGGCCCGCTGAGGCTGGCCTGTGGTTCGCCGCCGATTAACTGACTGGCTCGGGCATAGCTTTCCCGCGCCTGGCTGTTCAATGCCTGTACGCCCGTGAGCAAACCGGTGGCGAGCCAGAGCCCGGTCAGCACGCTGAAAAATTGCACCGGATGCTGCCGCCAATGGCTGAGCAGTGCCCGTAGCGTCTCGCGAAAAACCCGCACCTCAGCGTTCGTCCGTGCCAGCCAGACGACCACCGTGCAACACCACCTTTTCCGCGAGCCGCGCAGCCACCCGTGGGCTGTGCGTGACCATTAACAACGTGGTGGGTGTGTCGTCGAGCAATTCCAGCAGCAACTTCAGCACCTCGTCACTGGTGGCTTCATCGAGGCTGCCAGTGGGTTCGTCGGCCAGCAGCAATGCGGGTTTCGACGCCAACGCGCGCCCCAGGGCGACACGCTGCTGTTGCCCGCCGGACAGTTGCTCGGGATAGCGGCGCAACAAATCGTTCAAGCCCAAGCGCTGCACCAGATGCGCCTGCCAGCGCGGGTCGTGCCGCCCCGCCAGCCGCGCCTGAAACGCCAGGTTGTCTTCGACGCGCAAGCTGCCGATCAGGTTGAACTGCTGGAACACCAGGCCGATTTCAGTGCGCCGCCAGTTGGCCAGTTGGCCTTCACTCATCTGCTCCAGACGATGTTCACCGCTGCGGATGCTGCCCTGATCGACCTTGTCCAGGCCGGCAATCAAGTGCAGCAAGGTGCTTTTGCCGCTGCCCGATTCACCCATCAGCGCCAGGCTGCCGCCGGGTTTGAGGGTCAGGTCGACGCCTTGCAACACCGGCAACGGACCTTGTGGGGTGGCGTAGCTTTTGTAGACGCCTTGGACCTGAAGCATGGGCAAACCTGTTTGATCAACGTGAAGCAAGGATAGCGGCCCTGCATGTTTTTTGTCCGGTGCCGATTGCTGCCCTTCCCGCCTGCCCACTTACCCTCGGAGGCTGGTCTGACCATAACCATAAAAAACGGAGACACCATGCCTCGTTTCACTTTAAGCCCTCGTGGCCTGTTGGCCTGCCTGATTACTGCTTGCCTGGCGCAATCGGTGGCCGCCGCCGATGAACCGGTCGCCGCCAGCGCACAAACCGCGGCCAACAATGCGGCGGTCCTGCAACAACTGCCCTTTAGCGACCGCACCGATTACGAGTCGGTCAGCAAGGGCTTGATCGCACCTTTCAAGGGCCAGATCAAGGAGGCGGCCGGCAAGGTCATCTGGGATGTACAAGCCTATGACTTCCTGGCCAAGGACAAAAACCCGGACTCGATCAACCCCAGCCTCTGGCGCCTGGCGCAACTCAGTGCCCATGCCGGGCTGTTCGAAGTCAGCCCAAGGTTGTATCAGGTGCGCGGCCTCGACCTGGCCAACATGACCATCATCGAAGGTGACGACGGGCTGATCATCATCGACCCGCTGACCGTCACCGAAACCGCGAAAGCGGCGCTGGAGCTGTACTACCAGAACCGCCCACGCAAACCGGTGGTGGCAGTGATTTATAGCCACACCCACGTCGACCACTTCGGTGGTGTGCGCGGCGTGGTCGATGAGGCCGACGTCAAGGCAGGCAAGGTCAAGGTGTTCGCCCCCGTCGGGTTCATGGAACACGTCATGAGCGAAAACGTGTTCGCCGGCAACGCGATGAGCCGTCGTGCGCAGTATCAGTTCGGCAGCCTGTTGCCCCGTGGTGAGCGTGGTCAGGTCGACGCGGGCCTGGGCAAGAGCTCGCCGAGCGGCGGCACGGTCACCCTGATCCCGCCCACCGACTTGATCGAAAAAGAGCTGGAGACCCGCACCATCGCGGGCCTGGACGTGGAGTTCCAACTGACGCCGGGCACCGAAGCGCCGGCGGAAATGAACCTGTACCTGCCGCAACTGCGGGCCTTGTGCATGGCGGAAAACGCAACGCAGATGATGCACAACATCCTCACCCCGCGTGGCGCACAAGTGCGTGACGCCAAGGCCTGGGCGCAATACCTGGACAGCAGCCTGGCGCGCTACGGTGACAAGAGCGACGTGTTATTCGCCCAGCACAACTGGCCGACCTGGGGTGGCGAGCGGATCCGCACGTTCCTGGCCGATCAGCGTGACATGTATGCCTTCCTCAACGACCGCACCCTGCATCTGTTGAACCAGGGGCTGACACCGCTGGAAGTCGCCGACGCCATCAAGAAATTGCCGGGCACTCTGGACCAGAAGTGGTACACCCGGGGTTACTACGGCTCGCTGAGTTTCAACGTGCGGGCGGTGTATCAGCGCTACCTGGGTTTCTACGACGGTAATCCGGCCAATCTCAATCCATTGCCGCCGGTGGAAACCGCCAAACGCAGTGTCGAGGCCATGGGTGGCCAAGCGGCGGTGCTGGAGAAAATGCACGCGGCGATGGCCAAGGGTGATTACCGCTGGGCCGCGCAATTGGGCAACCAGTTGCTGTTCGCCGACCCGGAGAACCCGGACGCCCGCAAGGCTCAGGCCGAGACACTGGAACAGATGGGTTATCAAAGCGAAAACGCCACGTGGCGCAACATGTACCTGACCGGCGCCATGGAACTGCGCAACGGTGTACCAGCGCACGCCGGTAGCTCGGTGTCGGGGGACATGGTGCGAGCGATGAGCCCTGAAATGTTCTTCGATTTCCTGGCCATTCGCCTCGACAGCGACAAAGCCGTGGGCCACGACATGACCCTGAACTGGACGTTCGAAGACCAGAACAAGGACTTCACCCTGACCCTGCGCAATGGTGTACTGACCCACCGCGCCGGGCTCAACCCTCAGGCCGATGCCGGTGTGAGCATGAGCAAGGCAACACTGGAGCAGATCAGCCTCAAGCAACTGGACTTCCCGACGGCGATTCAGAAGGGGTTGATCAAGTTACAGGGGAACGGAAAGAAGATTGCGGAATTGATGGGTAGCCTGGATACCTTTACCCCGCAATTCAACATCGTCACGCCCTGATCACACAAAGATCGTTCCCACGCTCTGCGTGGGAATGCATCAAGGGACGCTCCGCGTCCCAACGGGCGTGACGCTGAGCGTCACGGGAGGCATTCCCACGCGGAGCGTGGGAACGATCATTAAGCCGGAACCACTTCAACCGCCGGCATCTTCCACCGCTGTTCAACCACTTGCTGTTGCGGCCCGTATAGCCGCAGCACCAGCGTAAACGCCCCGCTCGCCGGCGTCGGCAGCCAGTTGCTCTGGACTTGGGGTGCCGAAGGCTGYATCAGCAACGTCAACCCGCCGTCCGCATCCGCCAGCAACGAATCGCGGCTGCTCAGGCAGTAACGATCAATCGGGTTGGCGACCAATTGCCGGTCCGGCAAGTCATACAAGGTCAACGACCAGAACTCGCTGGCCGGCGGCAATTGCCCCGGCGCAAAACGCAGTCGATATTGACGCCCGCCCTGTAAGGGTTGCCCCTGATTGTCCTGACGACTGCCGGTGTAGAACGCCTCTTCGACACTGTTGCCGTAGATGCCGACGTGCGCCGCGACCGCGCGGTTGAGGTAATTGCCTTGCAGCGCTTCGCGGGTGCCAAACAGGCCCAGCGTAGTGCGCACCTGGCTCACCGCGGTTTGCAATTGCGCCTGGGCATCGGCGATTCCGGCGATTAACGCCTGACGGGTTTCCACCGATACCCCATCAACATCGAACGCCTGGCCCGGCACGATGCCGATGCGGGCGAAACGGGCACGTAATGCCCGCTCGGGCGGTTGAGTCGGGCACAGCGTGAGGAGCTGATTCAACACGGCAATGAACGAGGGCCCCAATCCGCTTTTACTGTCCCACGCCGGCCAGTCAATTGCGGGCGCCGCGATCGGTGCAGCGCTGGCGGTGTATTCATGCAGGGCACGCAAACGGTATTGCTGCTGCAACGCGCGCACGGCCGGCAAGTCTTCAGCGTTTTTCAGGCCGGTGCGTCCCAGCACCATGACGATCTCGGTCTCGCTGCGCAGCACGGCTTTGATTCCGGGTGGCGTCAGCCCTTGCCAGTCAGGCCCGGCGATCAGGTAATCCCCCGCCTCTCGACCGGTGCTGAGCACGCCGACGTAAGCAAAATTGTGTGTGTATTGGTCCACCAACTGGTGCACGTAGTAGCGGTCCTCGTCGACCGCCGGCACACTCAGCACCTGCGGTTCGCTGCGCAAATCGAGCCAGGCCCAGGAGTACGGCGTGTCGTTGTTCGGGGTGACAATTTCGCGGTTCTTCGGGGTGTACAACTCGCTGTAGTGACGGAAGCGATTGAAGCMGCCGACGTATTCCGGCGCGGCGGGATTGAGCAGCTGTTTTTCCAGGGTCTGGTAATGCATGAGCATCGGGTAGGCGTAGATCCACGCCTCCTGCGCGATGGCTCGAAGGTCATCGGATTCTGCGGCCAACAACCAGCGTGGAAACACCAGACTGCCGCCCAGCACACCCATGCTGCCCAGCATGCGGCGGCGACTGAACATCATATTCATGGCTCAACCCTCGCAATCGTCGGCAGCTGATAACTGCCATCCAGCGCACCGGCCTTGGGCAGGTACAAACGCAACAACACATTGAACGGCCCCTCGGGGGTCGGCAGCCAGTTGCCCTGCTGTGCGGCGGTCGGCGCATCGGGTTGCAGCATCAAGGTCAAGCCACCGTCGGCGTCATAGTGCAAATCAGGGCTGCGATCACCCAGGGCGTAACGCTGGATCGAATTGGCGGCGAGCAACTGGTTCTTGCCGTCGTAGAGGGTCAACGACCAGAAGGCATTCACGGGCGGCAATTGCCCGGCGGGGAAATGCAGGCGATAGGTTTTACGCCCATCCAGCGTCTGGCCCTGCGCATCGTGCAAGGCCATCGGGTAGACCGCTTCCACCGGATCATTGGCGTAGATATAGCGCCAGGCGACCGCCGCGCGGGTCAGGTCGTCATCCCCAAACTTGCCGACATTGGTTGGCGAACGAAACCAGCCTTGTTGCTCCACTGAGACCTGGCTCGACGCCAACCGGACGTGTTCGCGCCCAGCCTCGGCACCTTGGGCAATCGCTTCGCTCAGCGCTGCCGGTGGTTCGAACGCGGCACCCGGCTTCACGCCAATGGCCGCGAAGCGTTCAAGTTTCGAACGCTCGGTTGGCGTCCATTCATGCAGCGGCGCCAAGGTATTGAAGGTGGCGAACAATGCCTGGGCCGGGCCTTGCTTGGTGTCTTGATAGGCAGGCAATTGCAACGGAGCCAACGCTGCCGGCATTACCCCGCCGGTCACCTTCGATAACGGCGCCAAAACGTAGCCCTTCAGCACGTTCGCTGCGTCTTGCAGGTCCGCCTCACCCTTGACCTCGGTGCGCCCGAGCAGGAACACCAGGCGACTCGGCGAGCGAATCACACCCCTGAAACCGCTCGGTGTTTCACCGTGCCAATCCGGCCCGGCAATCAGGTAACGCCCGGCTGTGTTGCCGGTGGCGCGGGTGCCGATGTAATCGAGGTTGTCGGTGCGCATGTCGACCAGCTGGAAACTGTAGTAGCGCCCTTCCACGGCCGGAACGTCCAGCACCATGGGCTCGCCACGCAGGTCGAGCACAGCGCGTGAATAGAACGTGTCGTTGTTGGGCGACACCACTTTGTTGTCTTGCGGGCCGAGCAATCGCGGCTCGCTGTACAGCCGGTTGAATGGCAATCTGGCGGCGATGGCGCTGAGCACTTTGTCGTGCTCGACGGTGGCGTAGGCGAAGACGTAAGCCTCTTGCGCCAGCGCCTTGGCTTGCGGCTGATCGAGGGTTGTCGCATGAGCGCTGCCCAGGCTTGCGCCCAGGGCCAGAGCGGATATCCAGTAGCGCACGGTTGATCTCCTGGTGGATGCAAACACTGAAATCCTGTGGGAGCGGGCTTGCCCGCGATGGCGGAGTGTCAGTCAACATAGCTGCTGAATCTGAAGACCTCATCGTGGGCAAGCCCACCCCCACAAGGACTTGCGGTGTGTGTGAGATACGATTTACTTCGCCCAGCGCCGCAGGTCCGACGGGGTGTAGTCATCGGTCTTGGCCGAGAAGCCGACGCGCATCGGTTCAGTCTCTTCGTTGGCCAGACCACCGGCGTAGTAGCGCCCGGAAATCAGGTCATAGGACGTTTCCAGCACGTTGTAGGTAAAGCCGTGGTCGTACTGCTGAATCGCGTGCAGTTCGCCGCTGCGCCACAGTTCGCCGCGACTGTCGTACTGGTCCGACTGAGCGATCTGCCAGCTGTCTTCGTCGACATAGAATCGGCGTTTGGCATAAATGTGCCGGGCACTGGGCTTGAGCGTGGCTTCCACCACCCACACCCGGTGTTTCTCGTAACGCGCCAGGTCCTGGTTGACGTGGTTGGGCTTGATCACTTCGTCGTACTTGAGGCTGTGGCTGCCGATTTTGTAGCTGTTGTACGGGATGAACAGCTCTTGTTTGCCGATCAGCTTCCAGTCAAAACGATCCGGTGCACCGTTGTAGCCGTCGATATTGTCGGCGGTGATCAGGCCGTTGCTGTAACGGGCGCTGTTGTCATAGGCGATCATCGGCGCACGGCGAACCCGGCGTTGGCCCGGCAGGTATTGCCACGCGGAACGTGGCTCGGCCACCTGGTCGACCGGCTCGTGCACCAGCACCGCTTCGCCGGACAAACGCGCCGGTTCCAGCACGCGGCTCTTGAACATGAACAGGATGTTGGCGCCCGACTCCAACCCGCCGACGGTGTCGGCGAAGTTGATCAGCGACTGGTTGCGCACGTAACTGGTGGCGCCGTTTTCACGCACCAGCGCCGAGCTGCTGATGCGCTCGTAACTGCCGCCGCGATAACGGGTCATGTGGTTCCACATCACCTCAAGGCCTTCGGTAGGCAGCGGAAACGGAATGCCGTGCACATAGTCATGCAAGCCATTACCGCCATCGGCCATGCTGGTTTTGGCGACGTTGTCGCGGCTCTGCGCCAACACTTCCTTGGGCAGGTTGGCGCTGCGATGACTCGGGTAGATGTTCATTTTGTAGCTGTCGGGAAAACGCTTGAACATCGCGATCTGCCCCGGGCTGAGAAACTTCTGATACTGCGCGACGTTATTCGCGTCGATGGTGAACAACGGCTTCTCCGACGCATACGGATCGCTGTAGCCGCCCTTGCTGTCGACACTGCCGGCGTTGCTCGCCAGGCCGCCGGTCCAGGCCGGAATACTGCCGTCGGCATTGCCAGCCATTTCCGACCCCATGGGGGTCAGGGTTTTGCCCAGCGCGGCGGAATCAGTGCCTTTAGCCTGAGCCAGGCCGACGGTGCAGGCCAGCGCCAGCACGCACAATTGCATACGCATAACGGTTCTCCTTAGAAGTCTGCCTTGAAGCTGACGGATGCGAAATCGCGGTCGTCGAGGGTGCTGTAATCGTTGGAACCAAAGAAGGCGTTGTAGGCCAGTTCCACGCTGTAATCGTTCATGTAGACGCCGGTCAGGCTCACGCCCAACGCTTGCTGGCCTTCCTGGAACGGCCCTTGCGGATCGTAGGAATAACCGGAGATGTCTTGCCGCCAGTTGACCGCCGGAATCAGGTTGACGCCGGGCAGCACGTCGCTGTATTCGAGGCTGGCGCGCAGGCGATAACCCCACGACCACTCGGTGGCAAACCCTTTGTCGGTGCAGTACTGGTTGGTGACGCCCGAAGCCACGGTGTTGCACAGCGTGCCGTTGCGCGGCGCACTGCGGCCAAACGCAGAGTTGCGGCCCAGACGTTCGTCACCCAGGTCGTCGATGTGCACCACACCAGCCTCACCGAACAGGCTCAGGCGCGTAGCGCCCAGCACGTTGTCGATGGCCTGGGTGGCCGAGCCGGTCATCTGCCAGACGCCTTTGCGCACCCAACCGTCGTAGCGACTGCCATTGGTCGTGCTGAAGCCCGGTGGCAGGTCTACCCACGAACTGCCGCCTGGTCCGGAGATCACCGCAACGTTGATGTCCGGTGCGTTGATCGCCAGTGGCATGTTCGGCCGATAGCTCAATTCACCGGCCAGGGAAATACCGGTGTAGGGCTCGACGCCGTTGAGGCTGAGGCCGTACAGGTGAATGTTTTCCGGAAACGCCGCCGCATAACTCGGCGCCTGGACACCGCCGGGGAACGTCCCGGGCAGGCTGGTGTTCTTCGCGTTGAGGGTGAAATACGGCAGGCGCGAGTGATAGTTGATGTAGTAGATCGCCGCTTCGGCATCGTTCAGCGAATGGATGATGTTGCGCAAGGCGAAGCCGAACTGGCCGTTGTCGGACGGTGATTCATTACCTCGGGCTGTGGCGTACAACCCCGCGGCCTGCATTTGTTGATCGGTCTGCACCTGACTCAAATACAACGGCCCGCAACCAGGCTGGATGGCATCGCTGCTGGCGAAGAACGTGCCGCAACCGTCGAGTACGCTGGGTCGCCAGTTGTACTGGTAGAAACCTTCGAGGTTGAGGCTGTCCGTCAGGCCGAAGCTGAAGGAGACCATCTCCACCGGTAACTGGCCTTCCTTGATTTCCACACCGGGGCGGTTGAACGCCGAGATGTCCAGCGGGTTGATCACGTTGATGCCGTTCTGGATCAGCAACGCCTCGCCCCACGACAACACCTGGTTGCCAACCTTGACGTTCAACGGGTGGTCGGCCACCTGGAAATCTTTCCAGACGTAGGCGTCGAGCGTCTTGAAACCCTGGAACTTCGACAGGTCGTCCCAGCCCGAATCGTCGAAATCCTTGAAGCGGCCGTTACGGGTTTCGTAGGCGTGGTCGTACCAATACTTGAAGCGAACGAACGCCCCCTGGCCCTGGCCATCGAGACTGAAATCGGTGAGGCCCTTGAAGACCTGCGAGATGGGGTCGCCCTTCTCGAAGTTCAGCCGGTTGTCGTCGGCGCTGACGCTGGTGCCGTTGGCGCGCACGCCTTGGGCTTGCAGCGCGTTGGCGCGGGTCATCAGGCTTTTGTCGGGGTTTTGCGTCGACCAACTGCTGCCCAGGGTCAGGGTGGTTTTGGTCGACAGGCTCCAGTCCTCGTTGATCTCGTAACTGGTGGCCTGGGCCGGCCCGGTCAAGACAGCGAGGATCGCCAGCGCAAGCGGTTGCGGGCGGGTGTGGCCAAGCCTGTGAAGTCGCGGTCGGACTCCGGCTGTGGCCGAGCTTTTTCTTATCATTATTAGGCTCCGGTCAGATTTACTCAGCCCGGACACGGTGCCCAACAATCAGTGCCGACACGCAAGCGATGGCCGACAAAAAGTAATCATCACCGCCACTTCGACCTGTAGCAGCTAACGAGCAGCGCGAGGCTGCGTCCGGCTCTGTAGCAGCTGACGAGCTCCAGCGAGGCTGCGTCCGGCTCTGTAGCAGCTGTCGAGCTCCAGCGAGGCTGCGTCCGGCTCTGTAGCAGCTGTCGAGCTCCAGCGAGGCTGCGTCCGGCTCTGTAGCAGCTGTCGAGCTCCAGCGAGGCTGCGTCCGGCTGCGAAGCAGTCGTGAGA
>NZ_JBFUBK010000122.1:0-17108 GCF_056405815.1 Pseudomonas sp. P1_F1_2
CTGCACAACATGCGGACCCTGGAAGTGCTGTCCGGCGAAAAACGCCGACGGATCGCCAAGGAAACCCTGGAAATCTATGCGCCCATCGCCAACCGGCTGGGCATGCACGCCATCCGCATAGAATTCGAAGACCTCGGCTTCAAGGCCATGCACCCGATGCGTTCCGCGCGGATCAACCAGGCGGTCAAACGCGCCCGGGGCAACCGCAAGGAAATCGTCAACAAGATCGAAGAGTCCCTCAGCCACTGCCTGGCCATCGACGGCATTCAGGGCGAGGTCAGCGGTCGCCAGAAACACCTCTACGGCATCTACAAGAAAATGCGCGGCAAGCGTCGGGCCTTCAACGAGATCATGGACGTCTACGCGTTCCGGATCATCGTCGACAAGGTCGACACCTGCTACCGCGTGTTGGGTGCTGTGCATAATTTGTACAAACCGTTGCCGGGGCGCTTCAAGGATTACATCGCAATCCCCAAGGCCAACGGCTACCAGTCGCTGCACACCACGCTGTTCGGCATGCACGGTGTACCGATCGAGATCCAGATCCGCACCCGTGAAATGGAAGAGATGGCCAACAACGGCATCGCCGCCCATTGGCTGTACAAATCCAGCGGCGACGAACAGCCAAAAGGCACGCATGCCCGCGCCCGCCAGTGGGTCAAAGGCGTGCTCGAAATGCAGCAACGCGCCGGCAACTCGCTGGAATTCATCGAAAGCGTGAAGATCGACCTGTTCCCGGACGAGGTCTACGTGTTCACGCCCAAAGGCCGGATCATGGAGCTGCCCAAAGGCTCCTCGGCGGTCGACTTCGCTTACGCGGTGCATACCGACGTGGGCAACAGCTGCATCGCCTGTCGGATCAATCGTCGTCTCGCACCGCTGTCCGAACCGCTGCAAAGCGGCTCCACGGTCGAGATCGTCAGCGCCCCCGGCGCACGTCCGAACCCGGCATGGCTCAACTTTGTAGTCACCGGCAAGGCGCGCACGCACATCCGCCATGCGCTGAAACTGCAACGCCGCTCCGAATCCATCAGCCTGGGCGAACGCCTGCTGAACAAAGTCTTGAACGGCTTCGACAGCTCGCTGGAAAAAGTTGCGGCCGAGCGCGTCAAGGCGATGCTCACCGAGTACCGCCTCGAACTGATCGAAGACCTGCTCGAAGACATCGGCCTGGGCAATCGCATGGCTTATGTGGTCGCCCGCCGCCTGCTTGGCGAAGGCGAGCAGCTGCCAAGCCCGGAAGGCCCGCTGGCGATTCGCGGCACCGAAGGTCTGGTACTCAGCTACGCCAAGTGCTGCACACCGATCCCGGGAGACCCGATTGTCGGTCACCTGTCAGCGGGCAAAGGCATGGTCGTGCACCTGGACAACTGCCGCAACATCAGCGAAATCCGCCACAACCCGGAAAAATGCATCCAGCTCTCGTGGGCCAAGGATGTCACCGGCGAATTCAACGTCGAGTTGCGCGTCGAACTGGAACACCAGCGCGGCCTGATCGCGCTGCTGGCCAGCAGCGTCAATGCGGCCGACGGCAACATAGAAAAAATCAGCATGGACGAACGCGACGGTCGTATCAGCGTGGTCCAACTGGTAGTCAGCGTGCACGACCGCGTGCATCTGGCCCGCGTGATCAAGAAACTGCGTGCCTTGACCGGGGTGATCCGCATCACCCGCATGCGTGCGTAAAGCCCACTATTACAAGGAGTCATTCATGACCAAGACTGTTATCACCAGCGACAAGGCCCCGGCCGCTATCGGTACATACTCCCAGGCGATCAAGGCTGGCAACACTGTTTACATGTCGGGTCAAATTCCTCTGGACCCAAAAACCATGGAACTGGTTGAAGGCTTCGAAGCCCAGACCGTCCAGGTGTTCGAGAACCTCAAGGCCGTGGCCGAAGCGGCTGGCGGTTCGTTCAAGGACATCGTCAAACTGAACATCTTCCTCACCGACCTGAGCCACTTCGCCAAGGTCAACGAGATCATGGGCAAGTACTTTGACCAGCCTTACCCTGCTCGCGCCGCCATCGGCGTAGCTGCCCTGCCAAAGGGTTCGCAGGTTGAGATGGACGCCATTCTGGTCATCGAGTAATACGCACGGCGCAGCCCCAAAAGGCTGCGCCGATCTTGTTTTGAAAGGATTCCACCATGCGCCAAGCGCTAGCTCTCTCGCTGGTCGCCCTACTCTTGGGCGGTTGTGCCAGCAACCCTGCCGACCGTGACGTCAGCGGCACCTGGATCAATCAGGTGGCGATCGACGCTGCAGCCAAAGGCGGCCCCCTGCGTGAAGCGCTCCAGGCCTATGGTCCGAACCTGGAATGGGACATCAACACCAAGGCCGGACAGGCCCGCTACACCAACGGATTTGAAAATGTCGAAGGCAAGCTGCTGGGCGAACAGTCCGGCGCCTGGAAAGTCGACTTTTATGGCAGCTCCGCCAGCGAGCTGAAGCGTGACGGCAAGCGACTGAGCCAGATCGCCAGTGACAATGAGCCTGCGCAAGTCTTCGACCGCGCGCAGATTCAGGTTCCGGAGGGCGCACCGATTGGCGCGAGCTTCGAACGTTCGCTGTACTCGGCCTACATGGGCGGCAGCTGGAAAATCGTCAGCGGCCCCGGCGAAGGCAATACCGTGCAATTCCAGGCGGACGGCCAGGTTGCCGGCCTGCCCGGCGCAGACCGCTATGCCCTGTGCCTGGCCGGTGATTGCGCGTCGATGAGCGGCGGCAACGACAACATCTGGTTGCAGCTGAACGGTCAGGGCAATACCTGGATCTTCGCCCGCAAGGGTGACGAACTGGAGATTTTCCAGACGATGAACGCGGCACAGGCGGACGAGATGCCTTCGTTCACGCCGGGTGATCGCAAGTGGGTGCTGGAAAAGCAGTAACCCGGATCTGAAGCCAAAAGATAACCCTGTGGGAGCGGGCTTGCCCGCGATGAGGTCATAACATTCAACATCCAGGTTGACTGTTACGCCGCCATCGCGGGCAAGCCCGCTCCCACAGTTGTATGTGGCGTTAGCCCTGGCCCTCAAGGATCGCGGCATAACCCTCGCGATAACTCGGATACTTCGGCGTCCAGCCCAACGCCTTCGCCCGGGCGTTGCTGCAACGCTTGCTGCCGGTGCGGCGCACGCTGGCGTCTTCTGCCCATTCGGTAACGCCCAGATATTCGCGCAACCAGCCCACCACATCCGCCAGCGCTGCCGGCGCATCGTCGACGCCGATGTACACGTCATCCAGCACCACGCCGCGGTGGTCCGCTTCAAGCAGACACGCCAGCAGCCCTGCCGCATCGTCGGCATGGATGCGATTGGCGTACAACGGCGGCTCGGTCACCACGCGATAACCGCGGCGAACCTGAGTCAGCAACCATTCACGGCCCGGGCCGTAGATGCCGGTCAAGCGCACGATACTGGCCGGGATGCCACTGTTCAGGGCCACTTGCTCGGCTTCAAGCATCACCTGCCCGGAATAGCCGACCGCCGCGGCTGGCGAAGTCTCATCGATCCATTCACCTTGCTGCTGGCCGTACACACTGCTGCTGGATACGAACAACAGGCGTTTAGGTGCCTGCCCATAGTCGTCCAGCCACTCCAGAACATGCTTCAAACCCTGGACATAAGCGGCGCGGTAACCGGCTTCATCGTGATCGGTCGCAGCCGCGCAATACACCAGGTAATCCACCGCACCGATTGGCCAGGTCGCGGGGCAATCCTTGTTGAACAAGTCGCCGGCCACGCCAATCACACCCTCGGGCAAGCGCGAGACATCACGCCGCAAGCCGTGAACCTCCCACCCCGAAACCAGCAGTTGGGTGGCCAAGCGGCTGCCGACATCACCGCAACCGGCGATCAGAACAGAGGGTGCGGACATCAGAAAACTCCCATCGGAAAGCCACAGACTACCGCCGGTACAGGACGAGCGGCTAGCAATGCAGGAAAAAAAGAGACTCTATTACTTTTGTTAACAAGAATTACTTGCAATAATGCACGCCACTTTTGTTCTCGGCCCCTCGAGGCCTGGAAGAACACTCACCGTCTTTATTCTCTCAGGTCCGGCCAGCATGACACGCAATCAATTCCCCGCTTCGCCAACCAAACGCCCTCGCGCCTGGAGTGCAGTGGCCGCTCTGTTGCTGAGCGTGATGCTGGCGCCGACCGCCGCCTTCGCTGATGCACAAGTGCCAGCCACTCCGGCCGCCGCCGTAGCACCCGCGCCAGCCGATCACGCAGCCCCGGCCGCCGCTCCTGCCGCGACCGATCCGGTTCAGGCTGTTGACGCTGCAGACGTTCCTGAAGTGCTCGAAGCCGACAACACCCTGGGCATGGCCCACGACCTGTCGCCATGGGGCATGTACCAGAACGCCGACATCATCGTGAAAATCGTGATGATCGGCCTGGCCATTGCCTCGATCATCACCTGGACGATCTGGATCGCCAAGGGTCTGGAGCTGATAGGCGCCAAGCGTCGTCTGCGCACCGAAATCGTCCACCTGAAAAAAGCCACCACGCTCAGAGAAGCCAGCGCTTCGGCGACCAAGGAAGGCACCCTCGCCAACCTGCTGGTCCACGACGCCCTGGAAGAAATGCGCCTGTCGGTCAACAGCCGCGAGAAAGAAGGCATCAAGGAACGTGTTGCCTTCCGTCTTGAGCGCCTGGTGGCCGCCTGTGGTCGCAACATGAGCAGCGGCACCGGCGTCCTCGCCACCATCGGTTCCACCGCGCCGTTCGTGGGTCTGTTCGGCACCRTATGGGGCATCATGAACAGCTTCATCGGCATCGCCAAAACCCAGACCACCAACCTCGCTGTTGTGGCTCCCGGCATCGCCGAAGCCCTGCTGGCGACCGCGCTGGGCCTGGTTGCCGCGATCCCGGCCGTTGTCATCTACAACGTCTTCGCCCGCTCCATCGCCGGTTACAAGGCCCAAGTGTCCGATGCCTCGGCTGAAGTCCTGCTGCTGGTCAGCCGTGACCTCGATCACCTRCCGACCACCGAGCGTTCCACGCAACCGCACATGGTCAAAGTAGGGTAATCAGCCATGGGCTTGCATTTGAAAGAAGGCGCAGACGACGATCTGGCCGAGAACCACGAAATCAACGTCACGCCGTTTATCGACGTGATGCTGGTGCTGTTGATCATCTTCATGGTGGCAGCGCCGCTGGCCACCGTGGACATCAAGGTTGACCTGCCCGCCTCCACCGCCAAGCCGGCGCCACGGCCGGAGAAGCCGGTATTCCTGAGCGTCAAGGCTGACCAGCGCCTGTTCCTCGGCGAAGACGAAGTGAAGGCCGAGGCACTCGGCGCCACACTCGACGCCAAGACCAAGGGCAAGAAAGACACGACGATCTTCTTCCAGGCCGATAAAGGCGTGGATTACGGCGACCTGATGAGCGTGATGGACAACCTGCGTTCAGCCGGTTACCTGAAGGTCGGTCTGGTCGGGCTTGAGTCGGCAGTCAAGAAATGACCACGACGCGCCATAAGCTGACGCGTTACAGCGGTAGCCTGGCCGTGGTGCTGGGCGTTCACGCACTGGCCATCGCGCTGGCGCTGAACTGGACGTCGCGCCCGCCGATCCAATTGCCACCGCAGGCAATGCTGGTCGAGTTGGCACCGGTCCCGGCACCGCCACCGCCTGCACCGCCCAAGGTCGTCACACCGCCACAGCCACCGGCCCCGGTGGAAGAACTGCCGATCCCGAAGCTCGCTGAAGCGCCGAAGGCCGAGATTGCCGTGCCCAAGCCGGTCAAACCCAAGCCCAAGCCGCAACCGCCCAAGCCTGTGGAGAAAAAGCCGGAGCCGCCGAAGGAAAAACCGTCCGAGGAAAAACCGAGCGACGCGCAGCCGACCCAGGCACCGACCGAGAAATCCGCACAACCGGCACCGGGTCCATCGCCCGCACAGCAGGCTGCCAAAGCCAGCTGGGAAGGCACTTTGCTTGCTCACCTGGGCAAGTACAAAAAGTACCCGGCCAGTGCGCAGCAGCGGGGCAAGGAAGGCACCAACCGTCTGCGCTTCGTCGTGGATGGTGAAGGCAACGTGTTGTCGTTCGAGCTGGTGGGCCGCTCCGGCACTGCCGATCTGGACCGGGCGACCCTGGAAATGATCCGCCGCGCCCAACCGCTGCCCAAGCCACCGGCCGACATGCTCACCAACGGCACCATCGAAATCACGGCACCGTTCCTGTACTCGCTGGAAAAACGCCGCCGTTAAGCCAAACGCAAATTCCTTGTAGGAGCCGAGCTTGCTCGCGATAGCGGTATAGCTGTCAACGATGATGCTGAATGTTATCGCCTCATCGCGAGCAAGCTCGGCTCCTACACGGTTATGCAACAGCCAGCAAAGGCACCCGAAAGGTGCCTKTTGCGTATCTGCCAGCGGCAAACCTGCATTACCCGGTGTCACTCAACACACTCACTCTGATAACGTGCGTCTATCGATTGCAGCCGTTATGCTTGGCGCGCAACTTCATGGACGCTTGCTATGACTCTCACAGAATTACGCTACATCGTTACCCTCGCCCAAGAGCAGCACTTCGGCCACGCGGCCGAGCGTTGCCACGTCAGCCAGCCGACCCTGTCGGTGGGCGTGAAAAAGCTTGAAGACGAACTCGGTGTGCTGATTTTCGAGCGCAGCAAGAGTGCCGTGCGCCTGACCCCGGTCGGCGAAGGCATCGTGGCCCAGGCGCAGAAAGTCCTGGAACAAGCCCAAGGCATCCGCGAACTGGCCCAGGCCGGCAAAAACCAGCTGACCGCCCCGCTGAAAGTCGGCGCCATCTACACCGTCGGCCCGTACCTGTTCCCGCACCTGATTCCGCAACTGCACCGGGTCGCCCCGCAGATGCCGTTGTACATCGAAGAAAACTTCACCCACGTGCTGCGCGACAAACTGCGCAACGGCGAGCTCGACGCGATCATCATCGCCCTGCCGTTCAACGAAGCCGACGTGCTGACCCTGCCGCTCTACGACGAACCGTTCTACGTCCTGATGCCGGCCCAGCACCCGTGGACACAAAAAGACTCCATCGACGCCAGCCTGCTCAACGACAAGAGCCTGCTGCTGCTCGGCGAAGGCCACTGCTTCCGCGATCAGGTACTGGAAGCCTGCCCGACCCTGACCAAAGGCAACGACGGCGCCAAGCACACCACGGTGGAATCCAGCTCCCTGGAAACCATCCGCCACATGGTCGCGTCCGGCCTCGGCATCTCGATCCTGCCGCTGTCGGCCGTCGATAGCCATCACTACGCCCCCGGCGTGATCGAAGTGCGTCCACTGACGCCGCCGGTGCCGTTCCGCACCGTGGCCATCGCCTGGCGCGCCAGCTTCCCGCGCCCGAAGGCGATTGAAATCCTCGCTGACTCCATTCGCCTGTGCTCGGTGGCCAAGCCGTCCGTGCCGGTGGTGGCGGCGTAAGTTGCTGTCATGACCGAGTTGTCGCAAGTGTCGGTGACGGCACTCAAGGGTGTCGGCGAGGCCATGGCCGAGAAGCTGGCCAAGGTCGGCCTGGAGAATCTTCAGGACGTGCTGTTTCACCTGCCCCTGCGCTATCAGGACCGCACCCGTGTGGTCCCGATCGGCCATTTGCGACCGGGGCAAGACGCCGTGATCGAAGGCACCGTCAGCGGCGCCGACGTGGTCATGGGCCGTCGCCGCAGTCTCGTTGTACGCCTGCAGGACGGCACCGGCGGGCTCAGCCTGCGCTTCTACCATTTCAGCAACGCACAGAAAGAAGGCCTCAAACGCGGCACGCGGATTCGCTGCTACGGCGAAGCCCGGCCCGGTGCCTCGGGGCTGGAAATCTACCACCCGGAATACCGCGCCATTACCGGCGACGAACCGCCGCCGGTGGATGAAACCCTGACCCCGGTGTACCCGCTCACCGAAGGCCTGACCCAACAGCGTTTGCGCCAGTTGTGCATGCAAACCCTGACAATGCTCGGCCCGACCAGCCTGCCCGACTGGCTGCCAACCGAACTGGCGCGGGACTATCAACTCGCGCCGCTGGCCGACGCAATCCGCTACCTGCATCACCCGCCCGCCGATGCCGACGTCGACGAACTCGCCCTCGGTCATCACTGGGCGCAGCACCGCCTGGCCTTCGAAGAACTGCTGACCCATCAACTGTCCCAGCAGCGGCTGCGCGAGAGCATGCGCTCCCTGCGCGCACCGGCCATGCGCAAAGCCACAACGCTTCCGGCCAAGTACCTGGCCAATCTCGGCTTCGCACCCACCGGCGCACAGCAACGAGTCGGCAACGAAATCGCTTACGACCTGAGCCAGCACGAACCGATGCTGCGCCTGATTCAGGGCGACGTTGGCGCCGGTAAAACCGTGGTCGCCGCCCTCGCCGCRCTGCAAGCGTTGGAGGCCGGTTATCAGGTGGCGCTGATGGCGCCCACCGAAATCCTCGCCGAACAGCACTTCATCACCTTCAAGCGCTGGCTCGAACCGCTGGGCATTGAAGTCGCGTGGCTGGCCGGCAAGCTCAAGGGCAAGAACCGCGTCGCTGCGCTGGAACAAATCGCTGGCGGCACACCGATGGTGGTCGGCACCCACGCGCTGTTCCAGGACGAAGTGCAGTTCAAGAACCTCGCGCTGGTGATCATCGACGAACAACACCGCTTCGGCGTGCAGCAGCGCCTGGCGTTGCGGCAGAAAGGCGTCGGCGGGCGGATGTGCCCGCATCAGTTGATCATGACCGCCACACCGATCCCCCGTACGCTGGCCATGAGCGCCTACGCCGACCTCGACACCTCGATCCTCGACGAACTGCCGCCCGGTCGAACGCCGGTCAACACCGTGCTGATCACCGATACCCGGCGCGTCGAAGTCATCGAACGGGTACGCGGCGCCTGCGCGGAAGGGCGCCAGGCCTATTGGGTGTGCACGCTGATTGAAGAATCGGAAGAGCTGACCTGTCAGGCCGCCGAAACCACTTACGAAGACCTCACCGCCGCCCTCGGCGAGTTGAAGGTCGGGCTGATCCACGGTCGCATGAAGCCTGTGGAAAAAGCCGCCGTGATGGCCGAATTCAAGGCCGGCAACCTGCAACTGCTGGTCGCCACTACCGTGATTGAAGTTGGCGTCGACGTGCCCAACGCCAGCCTGATGATTATTGAAAACCCCGAGCGCCTTGGCCTCGCGCAACTGCACCAGTTGCGTGGCCGTGTCGGTCGGGGCAGCGCCGCCAGCCATTGCGTGCTGCTCTACCATCCGCCGCTGTCACAGATCGGCCGTCAGCGCCTCGGTATCATGCGTGAAACCAACGACGGTTTTGTCATCGCCGAAAAAGATCTCGAACTGCGCGGCCCCGGCGAAATGCTCGGCACCCGCCAGACCGGCCTGCTGCAATTCAAGGTCGCCGACCTGATGCGCGACGCCGATCTGTTGCCCGCCGTGCGCGACGCCGCCCAGGCATTGCTGGAGCGTTGGCCGACCCACGTCAGCCCGTTGCTCGACCGCTGGCTGCGCCATGGGCAGCAATACGGCCAAGTGTGAGCACCGTCGCAGTTTGTGGACGATGCTTTTAAACAAGCTGGTTATACTCCTGCGATTGTTTGAATACGGATACAGACCATGACTGAAGCTGCCCTCGCCCCAGAACCCCTGCACGCTCCGTCTGTTATTCGGTTGCTGCTGGGCAAATTGGGCATTGCCTACCAAGAAGTGCTGGACCACCACGGCCTGAACGCCTCGCGCAAAGTACAAGCCGTGTTGCTGGATGACGCCGTTGGCGCGCTGATGGTGCTGTTCCCGCAAAGCCAATTGCTGGACCTCAATCGCCTCGCCGAACTGACCGGCCGCCGCCTCACTGCCGTGCCCACCGAACGCCTGGTGAAGATGCTCGGCAAACACAGCCTCAGCCTGCTGCCCGGTCTGCCGGCGCTGACCAGTTCGCCGTGCCTGTACGAAGAAAGCCTGCTGCGCGAACCGAAGTTGCTGATCAACTCGGGCGAGCCGGGCTTGCTGCTGGAAATCACCAGCGAAGATTTCAAGACCATGCTGACCAAGGCCAGCGCCGCCAACTTCGGCGAGAACCTGACCCGCATCCGCCCGAACCTCGACCGCCCCGACGATGACCGCGAGGAAATCACTCAGGCCGTCCAGGCGTTCACCGCGCGACGCATCCAGCAACGCCTGGAAGAGACCATCGAAATTCCGCCGCTGGCCGAGACCGCGCAGAAAATCATCAAACTGCGCGTCGACCCCAACGCCACCATCGACGACATCACCGGCGTCGTCGAAACCGACCCGGCGCTGGCGGCACAAGTCGTCAGCTGGGCCGCGTCGCCGTACTACGCCTCGCCGGGCAAGATTCGTTCGGTGGAAGATGCGATCGTGCGGGTCCTGGGTTTCGACCTGGTGATCAACCTCGCGCTGGGCCTGGCCCTGGGCAAAACCCTGAGCCTGCCCAAAGACCACCCGCAACACGCCACGCCGTACTGGCAGCAGTCGATCTACACCGCCGCCGTCATCGAAGGCCTGACCCGCGCCATGCCGCGCGCCCAGCGCCCGGAAGCCGGCCTGACCTACCTCGCCGGCCTGCTGCACAACTTCGGCTACCTGCTGCTGRCCCACGTCTTCCCGCCGCACTTCTCGCTGATCTGCCGCCATCTGGAAGTCAACCAGCACCTGTGCCACAGCTACGTCGAGCAACACCTGCTGGGCATCAGCCGTGAACAGATCGGCGCGTGGCTGATGCGCTACTGGGACATGCCCGACGAACTCGCCGCCGCCCTGCGCTTCCAGCACGACCCGCACTACGACGGCGACTATGCCGAATACCCGAACCTCGTCTGCCTGTCCGTGCGCCTGCTACGCGGCCGCGGCATCGGCTCCGGCCCGGATGAAGACATCCCCGACGCCCTGCTCGAACGCGTCGGCCTGAGCCGCGAAAAAGCCAACGACGTGGTCACTAAAGTGCTTGAGGCTGAAGTGCTGTTGCGCGAACTGGCTTCGCAATTCAGCCAGGCCTAAAAGCATCGCGGGCAAGCCCGCTCCCACAGGATTGAGGTGATCCCTGTGGGAGCGGGCTTGCCCGCGATGAATCCCCCGCCGATCCAACTGAATCACCACAGGGTCAAACACTCAACTCTTGATCGTTCCCACGCTCTGCGTGGTAACGCATCCCGTGACGCACTGCGTCACAGCCCCAACCCAACACTCAAGCCTTCGCCTTGGCTTTAGCCTTCCTAGGCTTCAAATACTTGGTCAACCCCTGAAACCACATCACCAACGCCGGATTCCCTTTGATCTGAATCGACTTGTCCTGAATCCCCTGCATAAACGCCAACTGTTTGTTCTTAGCCTGCATCGTGGCAAAACCATACGCCGCATCTTTAAACGCAATCGCAAACGCCGGCTCGGCATACACGCCCGACTTGCTGGTAATGCGCTGGTCCTTCACAAAGAAATGCCGCGACACCTTCCCGTCCAGGGTCTGCAACTGGAACACCAATTCCTTGTCACCCAACTGCTGCTGAAACGCAGGATTAGTCCGGCTGGCCTTACCCATCAACAAACCCAGCATCCACAGAAGAAAACGAAATTTCATGCGCACAGCCTCAAGAGAAAAATGAACGGCCGGCGCAGTGTAGCGGCTTCGGACGATAACGACAGCATCGCGATGCGTTAGAAGAAGATGACGCGCTTTTTGACGCCGATGACTACCAAGTCATTGACGAAACGTCTGTGTTTAAAAGCGTGGAAGATTTGGTGTTTCTACGCTCGACGCTATCGGAAGTTTCCTTCAACTCGTGGGGTTGTTCGTGAACTAGGCAGCGTTGCGCTCGGCCGATAGTCTTTGTTGGTCGCCGCAAAATCGGTGATACGGACGTGCAAGTCCGGCGGGATACACAATGGTTATGGCAATTCATCGAGCATTTTTCTATGCTCGCGAACCGTTATGGCAGTTGTGTATGGGAGACCTTCGGGTCTGCCGGGAATCCCGCCGGTCTTGCACACCTATGCACAGCTGCCACCTCTTTCGAAGTGCAAGCGAAACGGTGTCGGCTCCTTAATTACGGGATTTATACCTTTGATCAAGCCAACACCGAATCCACCAGAACACGAAGACACATCCCCCTACGAATCCCTCGATTCGAAGAAACTCCACGAAGCCGCCGAACGCGCCCTCAACCACCATTTCGCCCCACCGCCCGAGAAGCCCAAGCCTCGCAAAGGCAACCTCTTCACCGTCTCCCCCGACATCGACACCGAAGCCCTCCTGGCCAACGCCTCGGAAGACCTGCTATCCATCAGCGCCATCGCCGCCAACCTGGCCGACGATGTGGAAGGCACGCTGCGCTCCGTAGCACTGGCGATCAGCAGAATGTCGGATGGGGTTCGGTTGTTGGTGGAGCGAGCGCTGGATCATATTGATTCGTCGAATCCGGCGGTGCATCGAGGGAAGGTGTAGCAAAAATATGAAGGGGACTTTACGTCCCCTTCTTCATTCAAATGCATCAGTAATATTTGTACTCCGAGATGAAGTGTTGATACTACCGATCACTTCCAAAGGTACAAAAAATACTTAAAATCACCATGCATCTACGCATACTAGTGCCGCACTTCCAGAATGGACTCTCCAGATGCCCTTTGCCTTACCGCGCTCTACCCTTATCCACGCCATGATGCTGTCCAGTATGGCCTTTACCACAGTTGCTGCCGCCAACAGTTTCGACTGCGCCAATGCCGCTACACCTACAGAAAAAGCAATCTGTACTGACCCATACACGCTTGGACTGGATAGTAAATTGGGGCAGGTATGGAAAACGGCAAAGGCGACAGTGAAGGACACGGTGACACTGAAGGCTGATCAACGCGAGTGGATTAAACACCGCGACCACTGCGCTACCGACTTTCATTGCTTGCGACGCAGTTATTTGATGCGGATTGTAGCGCTCCAACACGCAGGTAAACCTTTCAACTGGAAAGGGACTTGGCGACGTATCCCTGATGGGCGATTCGACAGCGCCGAATGGAAGATAAGCGGGCGCGCGCCACAATTCGATTTCACAGTAAAAGCGGCTAATAAAATGAGCTCAGGAACGTTGACTGATACGTTCAACCTGGAAGGCTCCCAAGGTATTTATCGCAGCGAAGATTGCACGTTACTGATGACACCAAGCACCGGCCTCCTTTACGTCATCCAAGTGGGTGAATGCCGAGGAACTGACGCATCCTTCGGTGGACGTTATGTCGCATCCGAACAGCCACTTAATATGAACTATGACCTGCTGTCCCTAGGGCTAGTCCGCACGCAAGAAGAAGACGACGCAGCTCGGCAATTGCTTAAGGATGACTATCAAACCATTCTGGATGCCAGTGACTCGTTTTACTACGTAGACGAGTCAGCCGCAGACAACCTGGGGGCTCAAGTCGCCAAAATTCGAGTATTGGGGCTTCCGCCTCCCAACGCCGCACTACTCATGCGTGGGCGCGACGCTCAACTTTGGGTCGCGGTGCTGGTCAGCGATCAGAAGCAGAACTACCGTGTGCGCTACTACACTAACGTGCAGGGCTGGAAAGGACGTTTGCCAGGCCCGATTCAACGCTGGTATGCCGAACAATTCGATTGGCGCAAGGCGCCGCTGGATTACATGCCGTAGGCGCCAAAGGAAAGGGGACGTATTGTCCCCTTTTCCATCTAATATCAAGGTTACTTTAACAACGCTTTTAAAGCTTCATAATCATAGCGTGTAAAAGATTCCTCAATACCTTTTGCTGCCACCTCTAAATACCGAGGAGACTTCAAATCACTAACCTTATAGACAGAAAATATCGTGCCAGAGCTAAACTGATGCCGGATGCTGCCTTGCGTAACAGCAACTGACGGAGATTTGGAAACCAAATCGCCCTTAGATTTATAGGTTCTCACCAAATGAATGTCCTTGTACTGAGCCTCATCCACATTCAAAGCTACCGCTGGAGTCTTGCCCAAAGACTCTATTGAAACTTTTCCCGTAGCGTTCTTCCACTCGTCAGAAAACTCATAGATCGATTCCTCATAATCCTCGGCTAGCGGTCTATTAAGATCACAAACAGCTTTGTTGATGAGAATACCGTTTCTGTCATTACGAATATTTGCATATATGCAATCAACGACGACATTATCTCCTTGCCTACTCAGCGTAAAGTACGCTTCAAACGGAGTGCTCGATGCCAGGTTTTCATAGTGCAAAGCTTTAGTGCCATTGAAGTCAACGAAGTCTCTCGTAACTTCTCCTTTATCGCCAATGACACCGTCAACAATTTTGCTTCCGCCCGACCAGCTAACTTTAAGGCTCTGAGTCGCTTCATCTACTTCATAAACGTCGCCCGCAGAGACTGTTGCTTTTTCAGCAGCAGATACGGTAAACGAGAGGCCAATGAACAACAACGCAAACAGATTTTTCTTTTTCATTCTTATCGAGTCTCCGGTGCTACGGATGTAGCTCTCAAAATAGCTTCAAATTTAGTGGCATAACTCGCGATCAGAACCTTCTGATCAGAACCGTTGATAACTTTACGAGCGCCTTGATAATCCTTGGTGGTGTTATTTACATAGGTGCCCAATTTTTGATTGGTAAAAATACCCTCTTTCATACCCCAAATCATAATGGGAACTGAATTTTTAAATCCAGCGGCCTCTTCAGGACTTCCAACAAAATCTATCCCGAAATAATCTTTGGCTTTCTGATAGTTGTTTTTCCATGTCAAGTGCACCAAACCACGCCCGCGGTATTTAAAACCGTCACCTTGGACGGTGTTTCCGTTACCTATCGCTCTCTCTCTATGCGCAGCACTAGCTGCAAGAACGGGATCATACTTGTCGAAATAACTAACCGACCCGATCTCCGGGGCAGCACTAAAATATTCGGCAATAGTGTAATTATATGCCTCATGCCTAGCCGTTGCGAACATATATGACAACTCATATATCGTTAGCATTTCTCTATTTTTATCAACATATATATTTATGTTTTTTACAATCTCTCTGAGGTTTTCCTTCGATTTGGCTGACAGTACGGGAGATTCAGCTTGGAAAGATGCATGCTGTTCGGCATACATAGCAACGAATCGTTCTACATCTATGTATACGGACTGACTCATGAAATTATCAAGCAACGCTATCGGATGAAAATGCCAAATCAAGCTAGAGCTGATAGCCCCCTTTCCCGCGAGTTCATCCCAAAAAACATATTTGCTAATACGCTCTTTTTCATGCTTCAACGTCTTCGGGGAGGTCTCCAACAACTGATCTAACTTACTCCACTTTGCAGAGTCCGCTTTGTCCTTCCACTCAGTCGGATGATGAGCGATCAGCTTCGACCACCGTGAACGTGTTTCAGCGTTTTTTACCGCATTCGCGAGCTCAGCTGAATCGACTTGGCCGTCGTCGTCTGTATCAATTTTGGAGAACAAGTCTTTGAAGAACTGCGGCATGTCTTCGGGGTCAAGGAAACCATCCGCCGTAGCGTTTGTTTCTTCAACAATCTGGAACCCCAGTTTTTCCCAGTCGTGCTGGGTGATAATTTTCGCGCCTGCTTTTTTTACCAGTCCGCTGACCGGTTGACCGTCGTCGGTGACGCTAACGTTGTACCAGTCTTCCGTGCCGACCTTGATCACCGTGGCCTTGCCGAGATCGACTGCGTGGTCAAGTTTGAGTGGTGTCGTGCCGGTTGCTGGGGCTACTTTCTTAAGCTCCGTTCCGGTCGGCAATTGCAGGTACTGCTTACCTGTTTTAAGGCCAGCGAGGTTTTTGAGGAAATCTTTCACTTCCGCTTCGGCGGTGAATATTTCGACGTGAACCTGAAATTTACTGTCCGACCCGCCTTGCTCGCTAGTGAGATTTTCCGTCTGCCCCAAGTAGCCGATCGGGTCACCCGCCTTGATGCCGGTGCTGGTGGCAACAACACTATCGAATTCGCTGGGCGTGACGGTCTCCCAACTCACGTATTTATTCGGCAGTACGTTCTCCACACAGGCCCAGAACGTCGGCGGCACAACACCATTCCCCCAAAGCGCACCACTCACTAATGTGCAAGCGGCCATGCGCAGCGTTTGATTGCCGACGGCAAGGTTCAACACCGCTTTGCTGTCGAACTCGATGACGCTGCCAACGTTCAGCTGCAACGTCCCTTTCGGACTACCGGCGGGCTGTCCATTAGTGGGGTCTGTAGGCGCGTCGTATAGCGGCAAGCGCTTCACCAACTTCGCTTTAACCTTTCCTTGCCAATAGTTCGGCCGAAGTCGCTCAGGCAGCAACTGTTCCTTCCAGATTTGAGTATTTGCGGTGTTTTTGTAGGGCTCTCCATTTTTCAGGTAAGCGAACCAGACCGCATCTCCAACGCCACGGGTTTTTGCCGAGCCTTTTTTCACGCTTCCGGAAAGAATTTTGCCTTTGGCATAAGTCAGCTCGCCGCTGTCGGCCGTTTCAAGAATTTCCAGTTGAGTGCCATTAACCAGTTTTCCGTCGGCCTGCGAGACGACACCGGGCGTGGGCACCGTCGGATAGGCATTGAAGTCACCGACTCTCATGGTGACTTTCTTGGCGGGCGTTTCTTCAGGAGCTAGCGGGTAACGAGCATGAGGCAATAAGTGCATGTAGAGGCTGTAGAAATTCAGCTTGTTTTGCTTGCCCTTGTTCGGTCCTTCTTCCGCGTTCGGCGCCGATTTGTATTCGTGACGCACCAGGCAGAAGGAGTTGGAGTACTTCAGTTTTTTCTCGTTGTCGCCGAAAGTTGACTCTAGATAATCTTCGTTAAGACGATAAGTAACGACCTCACCATCGGCCATACAGCGAACCGGCTCATTGAGTACACATTGCGGAGCACTTGCATCGCTGATGTGGATGCCGCCATGCCAAAATTTGTTGCTACCCAACAGGTAATGACCTGAATTCTCATTTTCGAGAGCTTTGTAAACTTCCTCTGCGTCAGTGAACTGCTTCCCGTCAGCCTTTCGGAAGGGGTATTGAAAATTCATCAGGGGGGCAGGTCCCACCGGAGCAGTTGCTGGGGTAGGAGCCGCCGCTGGCGCCGGTTGCGCACCCGTTCTGTATATAGCTTTCGGACGCAAAAACTTTTCTGGCATCGGCCAGTAACCGCTATGGTTCCCGTAC
>NZ_JBFUBK010000123.1:0-16632 GCF_056405815.1 Pseudomonas sp. P1_F1_2
CAGCTTTACTGTAGGCCTTGGTTTGCGCCATGCCGAGTCGGCCGATAAAGTCCCGGTAACTTTCCCACGGACGGAGTGCCCCAACATGTTCTCAACCCTTCGCCTTTCAACCCTTTCGTTGATCGCCGCCGCGTTAACCCTCGCTGCTTGTCATTCTCCGCCCTCCTCGACCTTGCCTGTCGCTCCGGAAGTCGCCTCTGGCTATCGCACCGACCTGCAAACCCGCCACGCGTCCAGACACATGGCAGCAGCGGCTAATCCACTGGCGGCTGAAGCCGGCCGGGAGATGCTGCGCCAGGGTGGTTCGGCAATTGATGCCGCGATTGCGATGCAAGCGGTGTTGACGCTGGTCGAGCCGCAATCCTCCGGCATTGGTGGCGGCGCGTTGATCGTGCTCTGGGATGGCAAGGCGGTGCGCACCTTCGACGGTCGCGAAACCGCACCGCACGGCGCCACCGAGAAGCTTTTCCTACAGACCGACGGCACCCCGATGGCGTTTACCCAGGCGCAGATCGGGGGGCGCTCGGTGGGGACGCCGGGCGTGTTGCGGGCGCTTGAATTGGCCCATCGCAAACACGGTCGCCTGCCGTGGGCGAAGCTGTTCGAGCCGGCCATCAAACTCGCGGAGCAAGGCTTCGCCATCTCGCCGCGCCTTCATCAACTGATCGCTTCGGATGCGTCCATGCGCAGTTCGCCAGACATGGTGGCCTACTTTATGAACGCGGATGGCAGCCCGAAAGCTGCCGGCACGCTGTTGAAGAATCCGGCACTGGCCGCGGTGCTGAAACGCATTGCCAAGGAAGGGCCTGACGCGTTGTACACAGGCGCTGTCGCGCAAGAGATCGTCGCCAAGGTTCAGGGCCACGCTAACCCCGGCAGCCTGTCGCTGAACGATCTGCAAGGCTACAAGGCCAAGGAACGCGCGCCGCTGTGCACCGATTACAAACGCTGGCAGGTGTGCGGCATGCCGCCGCCATCGTCCGGCGGAATCGCCGTGGCGCAGATCCTCGGCACCTTGCAGGCTCTGGAAAACCGCGACCCACGCTTTGCTCTCGCACCGCTCAAACCGGTCAGGACTGACAAACCGGCAGGCACCGAACCCGCCCCCGAAGCCGTGCATCTGATCTCGGAAGCCGAGCGCCTGGCCTACGCCGACCGCGCACAGTACGTCGCCGACACCGACTTCGTGCCCGTGCCGGTCAAAGGGCTGGTGGACCCAACTTATCTGGCCAGCCGCGCCGCCCTGATCGGTGACCACAGCATGGGCACGGCCAAACCCGGCACCCCGCCAGGCATTCAAGTCGCCTATGCACCGGACCGTTCACCGCTACGCATTTCCACCTCACAAGTGGTGGCAGTGGATGACGAAGGCGGCGCCGTATCCATGACCACCACCATTGAATCGGCCTTTGGCTCGCACGTGATGGTCCAGGGATTCCTGCTCAACAACGAGATGACCGACTTCTCGTTCATCCCCGAAGAAAACGGGCAAAAAGTTGCCAACCGAGTCGAGCCTGGCAAACGCCCGCGCTCGTCCATGGCGCCGACCCTGATCTTCGATCGTCAGAGCGGTGAATTCCTCGCCACCCTCGGCTCTCCCGGCGGCTCGCAAATTATCGAGTACGTCACCAAAACCACCCTCGGCCTGCTCGACTGGAACCTCGCCCCACAAGCCGCCATCAACCTGCCCAACTTCGGCAGCCGCAACGGCCCGACCGAACTGGAACGGGGGCAGTTCAGCGCGGAGCTGATTCAGGCGCTGAAGGACAAGGGGCACGGCGTGAGTGAGATCGACATGACCAGCGGCACCCAGGCGATTGTCCGGGTGAAGGATGCACAGGGGAATGCGTCGCTGGCCGGAGGGGCCGATCCGCGGCGTGAGGGGGAAGCGTTGGGGGATTGATTCGTACGTGAGAATGAAAAAGGGCTTACTGCAAGGTAGGCCCTTTTTTACAGGTTTCACATTCTGATCGGTTGTCGCGTATAGGCTTTTCCTACACGCAAACGCTTCAGGCCGGCACACCCAAAATAATATGCGACGCCTTGATCACCGCCGTCGCACTCACACCCGGCGCCAGGCCCAGCTCTGCAACCGCTTCACGGGTGACGATTGAATAAACCTCGCTGCCGCCATCGAGCTTGATCACCACTTCGGCATTCACTGCGCCATCGGTGACATTGGTGACGATGCCTTCCAGGCAGTTACGCGCCGAGAGACGAATGTCGCTGGACTCGGTCATCAGCATGACCCACGGCGCCTTCACCAGCGCAACCGCTTCCTTGCCGACCGCCAGGCCCAGGCTTTTCACGCTTTGCATGGTCACCACGGCGACCAGCTCATTGCCGCCCGGGAGTTTCAGCGAGACTTCGGCGTTGACCGCGCCCGGCTGCAGTTGACTGATGGTCCCTTTGAATACGTTACGCGCGCTGACTTTCACGTTTTGTCTCCCTGAATGGAAATTATTGTATACAACTTAACCCATCATTCCGGATAACGTTGTGTGACGCAACGACGCACTCGGCTACCTCCACGCTTCAAACCCGGGATTGAGTACGACGCTGGAAAAAACAGCTTAGCGCGTGATCTTCAAAACCTGTCGCCGCTGGTGCTTTTCCAGCGCCAGATCGATCAAACGACTGACCAGTTCGCTGTAGGTCATGCCGGTGGCCTGCCAGAGCTTGGGGTACATGCTGATTCGGGTGAAGCCGGGTAACGAGTTGATCTCGTTGATCAGTACTTCGCCGCTGTCGGTGAGGAACACATCGACCCGCGCCAGCCCGGAGCAACCCAGCAGCTGGAACGCTTCGACGGCCAACGCCCGGATGCGTTCGCTGGCCTCCACGCTGATGTCTGCCGGCACCACGACCTGCGCCGCCTGGTCATCGATGTATTTGCAGTCGTAGGAATAGAAGCCGCTGCTCACCACGATTTCACCACACCCGCTGGCGATAGCGTCTTCGTTGCCAAGCACTGCACACTCGATCTCACGGCCTTTGACGGCGGATTCGATCAGGACTTTTTCATCGAAACCCAGGGCCAGCTCCACAGCCGCTTCGTACTCGGTTGCGTCGTTGACCTTGCTCACGCCCACGGACGAACCCTGGTTCGCCGGTTTGACGAACAACGGCAGGCCGAGCTTGCCCTGCACCTCGGCGAACCCGATACGCGCCGCCGTGGCGCGGGTCAGGGTGACGAACGGCGTGACCGCCAACCCGGCGTCACGCAGCAGGCGTTTGCTGATGTCCTTGTCCATGCACACCGCCGAACCCAGCACGTCGGAACCGACAAAGGGCAAGTCGGCCATGCGCAACAGGCCTTGCAGGCAACCGTCTTCACCCAGGGTGCCGTGGACAATCGGGAAGATCACATCGACGTGGCCCAGCAGTTCCTGACCGGTGGTTTCCACCAATTGCTGGCTGGCTTTTCCCGGCACCACCGCCAGTTCACGATTGGACTGATTGAGGGCGATCAGCGCCGGGTTTTCCTGATTGAGCAGGAAGTTCGAAGGGTCGTTGAGGTGCCAGTGGCCTTGCTTGTCGATGCCGATCAGCACCGGCTCGAAGCGCGAGCGGTCCAGTGCATCGACAATGTTCTTCGCCGATTGCAGCGATACTTCGTGCTCCGCCGAACGACCGCCAAAAATAATGCCTACCCGCAATTTACTCATTCAAGACACCTCAACGATTGGCCACTCACTGTGTACCGGACAGCAGAGGGAACCTTGCAACATTTGCCTAGGGTTTTCTACCCGACGGACGCGTTTTATCGGTGGGAAGACAGAGGGTCAACCACTGGGTTAACGTGTTCTTCATCGCGCTCAAGACACAACACCATGGCCAAGCAGACGCTCCCCATCGACTGGTTCCACCGCGCGCCCGACGTCGGCGGGCTGCAGCGTTTCGAAGCGTTTTTTTCCGGCCACGGCTACGACCTTCATCGTCACGACACCTACGCCATCGGCCGAACCCTGGCCGGCGTGCAGAGCTTTCAGTACCGAGGAGGATGGCGCCATAGCCTGCCGGGCGGGACCCTGGTGTTGCACCCGGACGAAGTCCACGATGGAGAGGCCGGCACCGAGGCCGGTTTCAAATACCGAATGATGTACATCGAACCGGCGCTGATCCAGCAGATGCTCGGCGGTCAGCCGCTGCCGTTCATCAAGACCGGACTATCGACTGACCCTCGCCTGTTCGCCGCCACCGATGTGCTGCTGCGAAGCCTCGATTGCCCGCTCGACCCGTTGGAAGAACAGGACGCGCTGTACGATCTGGCGCAAGCCCTGAGCAGCGTTTCGGGAGCGACCGGCGTCCCGCGCCAATCCTTCGATTACGTGGCCGCCGAACGTGCGCGGGAGTTCATCCACAGCGCACTCGATCGCACTGTGACCCTGGAGGAACTGGCGCACCACAGCGGTCGTGATCGGTGGAGCCTGTCACGCGACTTTCGCCTTCTGTTTGGCACCAGCCCCTATCGATACCTGACGATGCGACGCCTGGACCTGGTCCGTTCGCTGCTGATCCAGGGCCAGCCACTGGTCAGTGCCGCGCTGATTGCCGGCTTCACCGACCAGAGCCACATGACCCGGCAATTCAGCAAAACCTACGGCCTGTCGCCGGCTCGCTGGATGAAAATGCACCGTCGCTGAGCCACGCACAATCGTACAAGAAGCTGACCGATACGCGGGTTATCGTGGGTTCACGATCAACCAGGAGAACCGCTTCATGAGCGCTTACAAAAGCCTGAACTTCGCTGAAAAAATCGCCCGGATCGACGCACACTGGGCGCCTCGGGTCATCGCCGAAATGAACGACTATCAGTTCAAGGTAGTGAAGCTACTGGGGGATTTCATCTGGCACGATCACCTGGAAACCGACGAAACCTTCATCGTCATCGAAGGGCAGTTGCGCCTCGACTTTCGCGATGGCCACGTGCTGGTGAATGCCGGTGAAATGTTCGTGGTACCCAAGGGCGTCGAGCACAAACCGTCTGCCGAACAGGAGGTCAAGCTGCTGCTGATCGAGCCCAAGGGCGTGTTGAACACCGGCAGCGAAGGTGGCGAACGCACCGCAGTGAATGACGTCTGGGTGTGAACCTGGCGGGTTTACGCCAGGGTCTTGCCGTCCACCGGGTCGCCGATTGTCAAGAAATGCCCGCCTGCCACATGGTGCAGGGTGCGCAATGCATCCTGCCCTTCGAAGTGCCAGCGTCCGTCGCTGAATACCCGCTCATCGGCCTGAGCGGCAATCACCTCAGCCAGGAACAGATCGTACTGCTGATGATTGTTGGGCTCCGGCAGCAGTCGACATTCCAGCCATGCAACGCAGCCTTCGAGCATCGGCGCGTCAATCAATTCGCCACTGAAAGTTTGCAAGCCATAAGCCTGAAACTTGTCCTGGCCTTGGCCTTGGGTCAATTCCAGGCCTGATGTCGAACCAACGGTCTGCGTGATATCGGCTTGAGCCGCGCAAGGAACGTTCAGCACGAACGTCCCCGAGGCCTCGAGCAGTTGCCGGGTCCAGGTGGATTTATCCAGCACCACGGCAATTTTCGGCGGTTCGAAATCCAGCGGCATGGCCCAGGCGGCGGCCATGATGTTGCGCTGACCGTCATGGGCTGCGCTCACCAGTACGGTGGGCCCGTGATTGAGCAAACGGTAAGCCTTGGGCAAAGGAACCGGCCGGCGGTGGGAAGCGCTCATGGTGTCTGCTCCTGAAAAGAGCCGATTGTAGCGATTTCCACCGCGCTGGCATCAAGTCGCGAGCTGATTGGCAAACTGCCCGACCGCGTTCACCACTTTCTGCGCACCGTCCTGAATCTCGACGATCACTGTGCCCGCCTCCGCCGCCAGCGCCAGGCCTTGTTCGGCCTGGAGCTTGCCGTCAGTCATCAGGGCCACGGCATTGCGCGCCATCTCCTGGTTCTGACGCACAACCCCGACAATCTCATCAGTGGCCTGGCTGGTGCGAGAGGCCAACTGTCGAACCTCGTCTGCGACCACGGCAAACCCTCGGCCCTGTTCGCCAGCCCGAGCCGCCTCGATGGCCGCGTTGAGCGCCAGCAGGTTGGTCTGTTCGGCGATGCCGCTGATGGTTTTGACGATGGTGCCGATCACCAGCGATTGCTCATTCAAGGCTTCGATGCCATCGCCCGCGGTTTGCATGTGCTTCGCCAGGTCGCGCATCACATCCACCGCCTGAGTCACCACGGCCGTGCCGCGCTGGGCGCTCTGGTCGGTCTGCTGAGAGGTGCTGTAGGCGATGTTCGCCGCTTGCGCCACGGCGTTCTCCTGATTGACCTGATCGGTAATCACAGTGGCGAACTTCACCACTTTGTAGAGCTTGTTGTTGGCGTCGACCACCGGGTTGTAAGAGGCCTCCAGCCAGACCATACGCCCATGGCTGTCGAAGCGTTTGAAACGGCCGGCGACAAACTCACCGGCGTTCAGGCGGCGCCAGAAATCCTGGTATTCAGTGCTGTTGAATTCCTGCGGATCACAGAACGTGCGGTGATGTTTACCTTTGATTTGCGCCAGGCTGTAACCCATGCCGCTGAGGAACCGATCATTGGCTGTCAGCACGTTGCCGTCCAGATCGAACTCGATGACTGCCGTTGAACGCACCAGCGCGCCGATCAGGTTCTCGTGCTCGCGAGACGCTTCGATGGTGCGGGTCAGGTCGCTGGAGTAAAGCGAGAAGTGTTTGATCCGGCCATCCGCCGAGCGCACTGGCTGAAAAATCGAGCGCAACCACGCTTCCTGGCCATTGCCACGCAGCAAGCGAACGGCCCCGGCGAAATGCTCGCCGCGGGTCAGCGCGTTTTGGAAGCGGCGGTGGAATTCATCGGACTTCACATGCACGGGGACGATGTCTTCGATGTGCCGGCCGACCAGGTCGGCGCTCTTGTAGAGCATTTCGCCGATGAAGTTCTGGTTGGCCGACTGAATCCGCCCATCAGGATCAAGGGTCAGGACCAGCATCTCGCTTTCCAGGCTGTCCTTCACTTGCTGAAGGCTGGAGAGTTCTTCGCGAAGAGCCGACAGCTCCTGCTTCAAGCGTTTGTTGAACATGGGAAGGTACCGATAGGCAGGAAATAGAGCGGGATGCAGCCTAGCCATCGGCCTTGTGGGTGTTTTCTGAAGAGTGCCTCAGGGTTGTCCTACAAAAATAATTGCAACGCGAGGGATCTACCCTGCGATTACATCGCGCCAGCCGCTGCGCATTGGCCGGCTCTGGGCATCCGCGCACCAAAATACGCCGCGCTGCCGACGCCTACGGCCCCCATGACCGTACAGAACATCACGCAAATCCATGGGCTCCACGGCATCAGACCGATCAGCAACAACGGTGTGAAACTCGCCCACGCGGCGTAGGCAATGTTGTAGGTGAAGGAAATTCCTGAAACGCGAACCCGCGCCGGGAACAGGCTGACCATCACCGACGGCACCGCGCCGACCACGCCGCAACTCAGACCGGCAATCGTGTACGCCAGACCGATCCAGTTGCCGCCAGTAATCAGGCAGGTATAGAGCACGCCAATACCCAGCGGCAGCAACAGGCTATAAAACATGACCGTGCGCCAGGCGCCGATGCGATCGACCAGCCAACCGGCGAGCACGCAGCCGATATTGAGGAACACGATGCCCAATGCACTCAAGGCGAAGGTGTGGCTGGCGGTCATGCCGAAGGTCTTTTGCATCATGGTCGGCGTGATGACCACGAAGACCACCACCGCTGAGGTCAGCACGCAGGTGAGGATCATCGCCGGCAACATCGCCAGGCGATGTTCGCGCAAGACCGTGCGCAGCGGCAGTTCGACAGCGGCATCGCGCTGGGCCTGCATCGCCATGAACACCGGGGTTTCATTCAGCCAGCGGCGCAGCCAGACGCCAATCACGCCGAACACACCGCCCAACAGGAATGGATAACGCCAGGCGTAATCAAGGATTTCGGCCGGGGTGAACGTTTGCGCCAGAAAGGTCGCCGTCAGGGCGCCGATCAAGTAGCCAAAGGTCAATCCCGCCTGCAGGAAACCGAGCGCATAACCGCGATGCCCGGCCGGCGCGTGCTCGGCGACAAACACCCAGGCACTCGGCACTTCCCCGCCCACCGCCGCGCCTTGCAAAACGCGCAGGGCCAACAGCAGTAGCGGCGCGAAATATCCGATTTGCGCGTAGGTCGGCATGATCCCGATCAGCAGGCACGGCAGCGCCATCATCAGGATGCTCAGGCTGAAGACCTTCTTGCGACCCAGTCGGTCGGCGAAATGCGCCATCAGAATCCCGCCCAACGGCCGCGCCAGATAGCCGGTGACGAAGATGCCGAAACTTTGCAGCAGGCGCAGCCATTCGGGCATTTCTGGCGGGAAAAACAGTTGGCTAAGGGTCAGGGCGAAAAACACGAAGATGATGAAATCGTAGATTTCCAGCGCACCGCCCAGGGCCGCAAGGCCGAGGGTCTTGTAGTCCGAGCGGGTAAAAGGCGTCGGGCGCGAAGGGGTGTTGGCGGTCATGAAAAAGAACTCTGCAACCGGTAAAAAACCAAGGCGCCCATGGTCTACGCAAACGCTTCCTCGGACAAGCCGTTAGACCATAGTCCTGTTTAGGTGAAACCTGGTCACAAAACAGCAACGGTTGATTTACTGTTGGCATCTGTCTAGACGGGCCTCTATGGCCCGAAAGACCACAATAAACATAACAATTCGAGGTTTTCCCGTGGCTGCTGCTATCGAAGATACCCGCTCCGCCCGTTTTGCCCTGCGCTGCTCAAGTTTTGCCGAGCGCTGGTTCCCCGACTCTTGGGTATTTGCCGCGCTGGCGGTGATCATCGTCGCCGTGGCCACGCTGTTCATGGGCGCCAAACCGACTGATGCCGCCATGGCGTTCGGCGACGGCTTCTGGAGCCTGATTCCATTCACCATGCAGATGGCGTTCGTGGTCATTGGCGGCTATGTGGTCGCCAGTTCGCCGCCGGCGGTGAAACTGATCAACCGTCTGGCCCGTCTTCCGAAAAACGGTCGCTCGGCCGTGGCTTGGGTGGCGTTGATTTCCATGGTCGCTTCGCTATTGAACTGGGGTCTGTCGCTGGTGTTTGGCGGCTTGCTGGTGCGCGCCCTCGCCCGCCGTACCGATCTGAAAATGGATTACCGTGCCGCCGGCGCTGCCGTCTATCTGGGTCTTGGTGCGGTGTGGGCCTTGGGCCTGTCGTCCTCCGCTGCACAACTTCAAGCCAACCCGGCCAGCCTGCCGCCGTCTATCCTGGCGATCACCGGAGTCATTCCCTTCACCCAAACGATCTTTTTGTGGCAGTCCGGTGTAATGCTGCTGGCGCTGATCGTGGTCTCGCTGATCGTTGCCTACGCCACCGCACCAGGCCCCAACACGGCCCGAGACGCCAAAGCCTGTGGCGTCGACCCGAGTTTCAATCTGCCGCCACTGCAACCACGCACTCGCCCCGGCGAATGGCTGGAATACAGCCCGCTGCTGACCCTCTTGCTGGTGCTGCTGGCAGCTGGCTGGCTGTTTCACGAGTTTTCGACCAAACCGTTGCTCAGTGCCATCTCCGGGCTGAACACCTACAACTTCCTGTTCCTGATGCTCGGCGCGCTGCTGCACTGGCGCCCGCGCAGCTTCCTCGATGCCGTGGCCCGCGCGGTGCCGACCACCACCGGCGTGCTGATCCAGTTCCCGCTGTACGGCTCGATCGCCGCCTTGATGACCACGGTCAAAGGCGCTGATGCCCAGACCCTGGCACACCACATCTCGACCTTCTTCGTCAGCATCGCCTCCCACGACACCTATGCGGTGCTGATGGGCGTGTACTCGGCGATTCTCGGCTTCTTCATCCCGTCCGGCGGCGGCAAGTGGATCATCGAAGCGCCATACGTCATGCAAGTGGCCACCGACCTCAATTACCACTTGGGCTGGGCCGTGCAGATCTACAACGCAGCCGAAGCCCTGCCGAACCTGATCAACCCGTTCTACATGCTGCCGCTGCTGGGCGTGCTCGGATTGAAGGCGCGTGACCTGATCGGGTTTTCGTTTGTGCAGTTGCTGGTGCACACGCCGCTGGTGCTGTTTCTGCTATGGGCGCTGGGCACGACGCTGACGTATACGGCGCCGGTGATGCCTTGAGCCCGATCAATGCACTGAGCTATGTAAAATAATAGCTCAGTGCCACTACTTTCCTTTGCCGGCTCCACTGCTCCAGTAATATCCTTGGACGGATATTAACTGTTTCAGTTTTTTGCAAACCGCAAAGGGAGTTCACGTGATGATCGTAGGGATTGACCTGGGGACCACCAACAGCCTCGTCGCCGTTTGGCGGGGCGAGTCGAGCGAGTTGGTGCCCAATGCCCTGGGCCAGTTCCTCACACCGAGCGTGGTCGGTCTCGATGATCAGGGTCGGGTGCTGGTCGGCCAGGCAGCCCGTGAGCGGTTGCACACCCACTCGCGCCAAACCGCGTCACTGTTCAAGCGCCACATGGGCAGCGCCACCGAAGTGCGCCTCGGGGACAGGACATTCCGCCCCGAAGAGCTCTCGGCATTGGTGCTCAAGAGCCTGAAGGAAGACGTCGAACGGGCCTTCGGTGAGACGGTGCATGAAGCGGTCATTAGCGTCCCGGCCTATTTCAGCGATGCCCAGCGCAAAGCCACGCGCATTGCCGGGGAACTGGCCGGCTTGAAGGTTGAAAAACTGATCAACGAACCGACGGCGGCAGCGCTGGCGTATGGGTTGCATCAACGCGACAAGGAAACCTCGTTCCTGGTTTTCGACCTCGGTGGCGGCACCTTCGACGTGTCGATCCTGGAGCTCTTCGACGGTGTGATGGAAGTGCGCGCCAGCGCCGGCGACAACTTTCTGGGCGGTGAGGATTTCGACAGCGTGCTGCTTGAGCACTTTCTTGACCACCATCGCACCACCGACAACTTCCCGGACCGCGCCAGCGTTATCCAGCCATTACGGCGCGAAGCCGAGCGCGTGCGCAAAGCCCTGGGCCAGGAAAACAGTGTGGAGTTCAGCCTGCGGGTGGATGGCCAACAATGGTCGCAGACCATCACCCAACAGCAACTGGCCACCCTCTACACGCCGCTGCTTGAACGCTTGCGCACACCGATCGAACGCGCGTTGCGAGATGCGCGCATTCGGGTCAGCGATCTCGACGAAATCCTGCTGGTAGGCGGCACGACACGCATGCCGCTGGTGCGCAAACTCGCGGCGGGACTGTTTGGCCGCTTCCCGTCCATCAGCCTCGACCCGGACGAAGTGGTGGCCCACGGCGCAGCTATTCAAGCGGCACTGAAAGCCCGCTCCGCCGCGCTGGAAGAAGTGGTGCTGACAGACGTCTGCTCTTACACCTTGGGCATCGAGACCTCGACCCAAATTGGCCAGCAATTCGAAAGTGGCCATTACCTGCCGATCATCGAGCGCAACAGCATCGTGCCGGTGAGCCGGGTCAAAACCGTTTACACCCTGCAAGACAACCAGGAATGCGTGCGACTGAAGATCTTTCAAGGCGAGAGCCGCTTGGTCAAAGATAACGTCGCGCTGGGTGAACTGGACATCAAAGTGCCTAAACGCAAGGCCGGTGAAGTGGCGCTGGACGTGCGCTTCACCTACGACAACAACGGCCTGCTGGAAGCTCAGGTGGTCGTGCCGCTGACCGGCGACTTGCATTCGTTGGTGATCGAGAACAATCCCGGCGTACTCACCGCCGAAGAGATTCAAGAGCGCTTGCAGGGCCTGGCGTTGCTGAAGATCCATCCTCGTGATCAGCAGGTCAACACCGTGTTGACGGCACGCCTTGAGCGTCTGTATCAGGAAAGTCTGGGGCAGATGCGTGACCAGATTGGTCAGTGGGCCCGGCAATTCCAGAGCGTGCTGGAGTCCCAGGACGAACGCCGGATCCGTGAGGCGCGCAGCGAGCTGACCCTGCAATTGAGCAACCTCGACAGCGGCCTCTGGCAATAAGGAGCCGCGACATGGATTGCTGGTCTTTCCTGCAACTGCCCGAAGACGCCGATGCCCGCAGCATCAAACGCAGCTATGCAAAGCTGCTGAAAACGTTCAGGCCCGATGAAGATCCGGCCGGTTTTCAGCGCTTGCGCGAAGCGTATGAAGCAGCGCTGGGGATTGCGCATTGGCGAGCCGAAAACTCGATTGAAGAGGTTGAAGTCGCGACGACTGAAACACCCACCGAGGTATTCACGCAACCGGAGCACGTCAATCTGCCGGCGTGGGCCGAGGTGCTTGACCTGAAGCCATTGAAGTTCGAGCCGTTGAACCCGCCTCGCCTTCGGCCCCTGAACATCGAACCGCTGAATCCACCTCGTATACGGCCGCTGTACCTTAAACCGCTGGATCCCCTCCTCCTTCACGACGAACCGGTCATCGCGCCGCAGGAACAAGCGGCACGAGCGCTACTGGAAGGACTCACGGCGCAGAACTTGCCCGAGCGTTGGGAGCAAGCCCGACACCAGCAATGCACTCAAGCGTTTGAGCAGTTGCTGCTGCGGCTTTGCTTCGATCATCCGGGTTTGCGCCGTTCGATTGCCAACTGGGCCGTGGAACATCTGGACTGGCTAGCCCCCTGGCAAAACGTCGCCATGACCGAGGAGCAGCAAGACGCACTCACCAGCGGTTTGTTGCAGGAATATCGACAAGCCTTGCAGGAACTGCTTGAAGCCGGCAAAGAGCGAGAGTTTCTCACGCAACTGAAAAGTTACACCGCCCAACCCTGGCTGCAGGTGTTCGATCGACGCCAGGAATGGCAGCGAATCATCCTGCAATTGTTCAACGACACCGAATGGAGCCTGCCGCTGTTCGACCGTGTCGGACAGGTGTTTGGCTGGGATGACAAAAAAGGCATTCATCCGGAACCGGCATCGATCTGGCAGGCCTTGATTGAGCGCTGCAACCAGGAAAGCTTTTACGAAAACCAGCGCGCCAAGGCACGAGATGGCCGCAACTGGACTGCCGATGCTCAGGCCGCGCATTTGCTGATGAACCCAATGCGGCCCCAACAACAGAAACAGATGATTGACCGCTTCGGCCAGGATGAATGGCAGGCCTGCCACGACCTTGCGCACACCCTCAAGTGGCGGTATCCGCAGTTGCTCTTGCGGTTGCCGCGCACCGATGTGTTTTTTTGGCGGCGTTTTTTACCACGCCCCATCGCGGCCGAAACCTGGCTGCTAGTCTGGGCGGGCTTCGCCTTGGCACTGTATTTGTTTTTTTTCCCCTCCAACCACAACTCCGTCGGCTACAGCATCGGCATACCGTTGATTGTCGCCCTCGCTCCGTTCTCGTTTTGTCGCTTCGCGCTGAGTTGGTGGGTGGTGATCACCTCCCACTTTATTGTCCAGGACCTGTGGCTGACGGAAGAACTGATTCCGCGACGCTTGAACCCGGACACGCGCTGGTTACTGATCCGCCACGGCGCACCGCAGGCCGTCATGCTGTTGCTGTTTGCGCTGCTACAGGGTTGGTTCGGGATCGTGACGTACGTCGGTTTTATGCTGATCGGTTTCGTGCACACACGGCGCATCGGCGAACTCGACCCAGAACTTCGTGCCCGTCGTCCATGGCTGACGGCGCTGCATTGGGCGTATCTCAGCCCGCTGCAAGTGGCGTTCTTGCTGGTGATGGTCGGCCTCGACCTGGCGTGCCAGATTTACTTTCCTGAATATCACCTGACTCAGCTGCGGTTCAGCTAAACGATGACCAGCCGATCTGCTTTAGTACGGTGACCCGCGACTCACGCGGGTCCACGCTGAAAAGGATCTGAGCATGTTAAAACTCACAGGACTCACCCTGGCGGCCCTCACCCTGAGTGCCGCCGTCCATGCCGATGTCGATCTGAAGCTGGGCAGCACCGAACGCGTCACCCGGCTGTTCGCCTACCCCAACAACTGCAATGTGATCTGCTTTCGCAACTGGACGCTCGAGCAGACCGTCGAGCATTACCTGACCCAAAGCGTGCAACGCGATGGTTATGGCGCGGCCAAAGTGCGGGTCAAAACCGATAACCATCAGCTCTACGCCGACATCAGCGGCGTACCAAAAGGCTACGAAAAACCACTGGCAGCGCTGCTCGACGCAGGCGATCTGGCGTACACCGGCGCCAGCAAGCTCAATGCGGATGGCAAATGGGCCTACAACTGGTACTTGTTCCTGCCGCTGGGCATGGCCCTGGAAAACCGTAAAAGTGTCGAACTGCTGCACTTCCCGCCGGATTACTCCCTGACACAAGCCCAGGATTACCTGCGTTCGGCGACCACTGATCGCTGGGCCACGCTGCTGACCGCCAACGGCATCCCCGCCGACCAGACGCCGGGCTATCAGACCATCATCGACATCGCGCCAATCGCCGCACCGGCCAGTGCCGGCAAGGACCTGGAGGGTGTTTACGATTACTTCAAGAACTACCAGACCACCATGGTCAATGAAGTCAGCCTGAACGCCAAAGGCGCGGCGCTGCCAATGGTCGCCTTTGGCGCGCCGGTGCGTAACTGGCTCAAGCAGCAATATGGTCCGACCGTCAACGTGCTGGGGCTGGCCACGATCAGCCCGAAAGCCGGCGTGAAGGTGCCGGTGCTGGGGTCCAACCACCCGAGCTACATCTGGTACGCCGCCAACCCGGACAGCTATACCGGCGACGATGCCCAGGCCAAGGCCGATGCTGCGGGCCTGAAGGTCATGGGCCAGGACTTGAGTGCTGCGTGCTGGCAGGCCGGAATGGGCAGCAAACCGGGCAGCGACCCTGATGTTCAACTGAAAAGCTGCACACAAACCTGGCAAGTGACCGAGACGGAAAAAACCTGCGAGTTGTTCTACACCTCGATTCGCAATCTGACACCCGAACAAGCCGTGGCCCAGTGCGCGACAACGCCGATCAAATCCCAGCTCAAACTACTGCAAGCCCCGGCGCCCGCAATGGCGATCCCGGCCCCCCACCTTTAAAGCAAAAACGCTTTCCCGCGTACGTCATGGCTGACGCGGGAAAGCGCACTTTTCCCCTGTCAGTTCTGACAGTAGACCGAACGTTTCAATTGCGAGAGTCTTGAGACACACCCAAGTGTTGCAGGGGCCGGCAGGATCGTTGGCGTTGGACGTCGCAACACCCAACCGACAAGGATCGTTATGAAACCTCATTCCCTGAACGGAACGCGTGCACAACCACCGGACGGGATTTATCCCTTTGAAGAGTTACCCGTTCGTTTCGGGTTTCCCTCCTTCAAAGACTTCAGGATTATCCACGTCAATGAGTCAGCGACGGCCGTTGCGGCCTTGCGCGCATTCCCGCGAATCAGCCGGGTTTGCCGTGTCTCCGGGCATCTGCTGCCTTATCGCCAGCGCCATACCCGGCAGCTGTCGTCCGGCATTCACCTCTACGACCCACGCTTCTGCGGACTCTTGCGCCACTCGTGCGAGCCGAACATCTTTCTCGACATGAGTGAACTGTGGATCTGGGCGCTGAAGGACATCGCCCCCGGCGATATCCTGACGATGGATTACGCCAGCACCGAAGACAAACTGTTGCGACAGTTTGCCTGCCGCTGCGGGTCGGCCGAGTGCCGCGAATGGATCACCGGCTACGACGAGCCACCGAATGCCGACGGTGAGTTGTTCTATCAGCATTTGCACCGACGGAGCCTCAGCTGACCCGAGGCTCGATCAGTCTTACAACGTTTCGACCGGGCGCAGGCGGTATTGCGGCGGCAATTGTTCAAACCCGCTGATGGTCGCGTTCAGGCTTTTCCAGCGACCGTCCTTGATGCCGTAGATGCAACCGTGGATCGACAGACTCTGCCCGCGATGCCAGGCGTTCTGCACAATGCTGGTATGCCCGACGTTGGCCACTTGCTGAATCACGTTGAGTTCGCAGAGACGGTCGACCCGCTCCTCCTCAGTCGCCAACTTGGCGAGCTCTTCGCGCTTTTCATAGTAAAGATCGCGAATCGAGCGCAGCCAGCCATCGATCAGGCCCAGCTGACGATCCTGCATCGAGGCGCGCACGCCACCGCAGCCGTAGTGACCGGTGACCAGGATGTGTTTGACCTTGAGGACGTCGACCGCGTACTGAATCACTGACAGGCAGTTGAGGTCGGTGTGCAGTACCACGTTGGCCACATTGCGGTGGACGAACAGATCACCCGGCAACATGCCGACGATCTCGTTGGCCGGCACCCGTGCATCGGAACAGCCGATCCAGAGGAACTCCGGTGTCTGTTGGCGGGCCAGCTTGGCGAAGAAGTCAGGATCTTCTTTTTTGATCGCGTCAGCCCAACGCTCGTTGTTATCAATCAGATCTTGTAAGTCGTTCATACAAAGAAGCCTCGAGAATGGTGCGCAGCTTTGACAGACAACCGCCCGTCGGGGTCACGCGCGCAATGCGGATAGCCGCTGACATTTAAAACTGGCGTTCCATGCCGACGGAATTCTCGGCAGCCCGGTGGGTCCACCCTAGTAAGCCCACAGTATGAGCAATTGCCATGAATGATTCACGACGTCCGTTCGATGCGGTGCAGCCCGAGCCGATCGACGACAACGAAGACCGCATGGGTTCAATGCACGAACTGGATTTTGACGACGAAGAGCCCAGCGCCAAAATCGGTGACGAACTGTCCCAAACCG
>NZ_JBFUBK010000124.1:0-16601 GCF_056405815.1 Pseudomonas sp. P1_F1_2
CTCCAGGAGATGTCAAAGAGCTGGAGCGGCTTTTCAAGGCCAACCTGAAAGAGCCGCACCCAGCAATCATGCAAATGAAGGCGCGAGATATTCGTGCCGACCACATTCTTAAAGTCCTCAATCCAATCTGGGAGCGAGGCTCAAAGGTTCAGGCTGATCGAATGCGCTCTTTCCTGGTAGCGGCGTTCAATCACGGCCTGACAGTTGAGAGTGTGGTTGGGCGCTCCAACTCGAAGGTCTATAGCCTAGAGGTGAACCCGGCCTCCATGGTGAAAGTCGAGAAAGTATCGGTCCCGGTCGAGCGGGCGTTGTCGGATGCAGAGCTGTGCCAATTCTGGGGAACCATCCAAAGTACAGAGGGCGTTGGCCCTGTCATGGCGCTGCTGTTCAAGTTCGTGATCGCAACCGGTGGCCAGCGCATCAAAAATATTATCGAAACCACTTGGGCTGAATACGACCTCGATGCCGGTACGGTTCTACTGGCCCATCGAAAGGGGCGAGGCGGTCAAACAATGAGCCGGCCGCATCTGGTCCCGCTGACCGGGCGCGCCGTAGAGCTTATGAGGCGCGTGCGGGAAATCAACGGCGATCATCTGTGGCCCTGGACTACTCACGGCAAACAACCATTTGTCATCACTAGTCCAACCCATGCCGTCGCTGATTGGGTTGATTCCGTGCACGCCATTCTAGAAGGGCAGAGGGTGCCGGCCTTTTCGCCGCGAGACTTGCGCCGCACCTGCACGCAGTTGATGCAAAAGCATGGTGTAGATGATCGGCTATCTGACCTGCTGCAAGCGCACGGCCAAACGGGTGTTGTCTCCAAGCATTACCGGAATAATCCCGAAGCGGCGCTGCCAGAGAAACGTCGAGCTATCGAGTTATTCGACAGAGCTTTGGCTAAGGCTTTGGGAGAAGCCAAGGATACTGGCAACGTTCTCCCAATCTCGCGTCAGAAAAAGAAAATCACGGGTCCGATGCTATGAATGGCATCAACGGTGTGGTGCTGACCCGAATCTGAAAAGAAAGAGCCGGCCCTACTCCCATGACCCAGCTTGGCCTGCGCACATGCACATAGGGCACCACCGGCAGTCCCTTGCTGATTCCCCGGATTGCGCGGCTCGCATCAATTTTCAGTTCCGCAATCCCTGCTGAAAACACGCGGAAACTACGAATAAGCGGCAATAACCGCGAATAACCGTAAATAAACAACGTTTAATAATACTAAGCGTTGTTAGTTCGACGGATTTGTCTGGTAGTTACCTCGCGCAAATTTTGAAATTTACGCAAACGCGGCGCGGCACTGAGCTCATTTGCAGCGGCTCCACATTATCCGCGACACGTTTTGTTATTCTAAAAAACGTGTCGCGACATAATTAAACATTACCGAAATGATGTCGGAAATCCTTAACGGGGAAGGCGCATGATTCGGGTCGGGTGCGTTACAGGGCCTCATCCGTCCCTACTTGGCCCCTGTAACTATTGGTCTAGAGGGCTTTTTTGTGCGAGCCGACGAACGGTAGTGGATGCGCCGAGATTAAATTTTTGATTGCTTGCGGCTGCCTACGGGGTTCTATGCGATCCTGTGAAACATGTTGAGACTTGAACTTTGAATCCGAAAATGGCCGGAGGAAAAATTGCAAGCATGAGTTCTAAAAAATCAGCTTGGTTTTTTTTATGTACGCCGATTAGAATCTCCTGCATCAACCAGATACGTGCTTGAACTACATGAAACATCTGGTTGGCATTTGTTGTTAAGATCGCTGACAGTCGGAATCGCAGACAAAGAAAAACCCCAGTGCTAGTAACACTGGGGTTCAATCGGGAAGGACGCTAGTAACGTCCTCTGCATACCAGCTAGGCCAGCACACATCCCCGAGGGGAGAAGCATTTCTACGGGCTTCGCGGCGAACTGTATTCCCGGAAGGAATAAGGTGCAACTGGGTATCTATCCACCAGTGCCTTATACGGACGGGCGGCCGCCGCTCTCCTCGGTTTCTCTAAGGCTGTAGATGAGAAATCACTATGACGCTAAATGTAGTTCGCATTTCTGAAGCACCTAACCTGCCAATTCCTGGCACCCGTGCTACCGCTGCCCAGCTCTGTGCAAAATACCAAGTCAGTCGCGCTACTTGGTGGCGCTGGTCTAAGACTCCCGGCTTTCCCGAGCCGATTCGCTTTGGCCGTTCCGTCCGTTGGGACCCCGAGCCCGTAGAAGCCTTCCTGACCCGTCAGGAGTCTTGACCCATGACGAATAATCAATCCTGCCTCAATGCAGGAGTGGAATCGGCTTGTCTAAAAAAAGCACACACGAAGGAGTCTGGCGGTTCAGCGCAACGTCGCCAATTGCTCGACTGGATGCGAAACAGCGGTCCAATCGACACCCTCACTGCCCGTCGCGACCTCAATATTTTGATGCCTGCTTCACGCATTAAAGAACTCAAAAACCAAGGTTACGCATTTCACACTCGGCGCCTCACCATTACTGACGAGCATGGCCGCTCCCACAGCAATATCGCGCTGTACACCCTTATCGGTGAGCCAGCAGGGAAGGTGCCAGCATGAACGCAATTATCCTGACCCAATCCCAAGGCGAGCCCCGTGTGGATAGTCGCGTGCTGGCCGAGCAGTTGGGTACGAAGCACAAAAGCAGCATTGAGCTGATCGACAAATACGCCGACAAGATCCGGCGCTTTGGCCATCTTCCGTTTCAAACCGAAGTTGGTAAACGCGTGCAAGGTGGCGGCAAAGCCGAACGCTTCGCCCTGCTCAACGAGGATCAGGCGTACTTTCTGCTCGCTCTTTCCCGCAACACCGAGCGCGTTGTAGAGCTGAAGTCGACTCTGGTCATGGCGTTTCGTGAAGCACGTTATGGCATGGCCTGCCAAACGCTGCAGGCTCGTATAAGGGAAGCAAGCCAGAGCGGTCGCCGGCTGGCTCACTGGCGTTATGAAAAGCCGGGGGCCTATCAACATGTCGCGCACTTGCGGGAGCAGCTGCAGCTCACCCTTGGCCTGGAGGATGTGCGCCCATGATCACCCCACAGCCATTTCTTCCCCTTGCGATGCATCCCCGTAAGCGTTATGGTTTGCCCGTCGCTGCAAAATCAACGACCGACCTTGGCGGGTCGAACAGTAAACGGCGCAACAGCGCCCCCATTACGATTGCAGGCGCTTTTTTTGTGCCCGCATTCTCGTGTTATGGCGGGTTGCGCAGGAGCACCTTCGGGTGCGCCGGGTTCCGTTTACCCCGGTCCGCCAATCCTGTGCAACTCGCCACCCATCTCTGCTTGGCGGCAGACTGGAGTGGCTCCGATGAAGTAAACGGAGCTCCACCCATGAAACACGCCCTCATTCCGTTCAGCAACAGTCTGGCCATCGCCATCATCGGCGCCGAACTGATCGCCTATCGCATTAACCGCTTGCCTGAACAGCGCTACCATCTTCTTGGCTTGGTGCAAATGGCCGATACCCTTGGCGTACTGAGCAGCACCGACCGCGCCACACTCGCCACTTCCCTGACCGTCGAGGAGGTGTAATGAACAACCTCCGCCAAATCACCGACGAAGCGCTCGACTTGATTGACGCCACCACCGATCACATCGGCTGGCTGACCGCCCTGATGACGGCCATTCGTGCCGACGCAAAACACAACAAGGGCCGCGACCTCGAAAAACTGACCGGTTTGGGCCAGTACCTGAGCAGCGATTGGGATCACTATCTGGACGGCCAATCCAAGCGTTTGCGCGATCAGTTGGATGTGCTCGAGGTGTCGCTATGAATGCCCTCAACTGCACGCCTGTTATACCGGTTATCGAGCTGAGCACTGATCAGCGCCGCACGCTGATTGACCTCATTACAGTCGAGCGCAGTCACGCGTCCCACTGGTGGTCGATGCTCAACGAAATGCGCTGCCGTGGGGAGTTGCCGCATTGGGTAAAAGAGCAAGCCGTCGGGTCGGCCCCGGATCATGACCGTTGGTTAGCGGATTGCTACTCCACCAACAAAGCGTTGTTCGGGCGCACCTCTGTGCGCGGTGAAGCCAGCCAGCAGATGTTTCACTGCCACCCTGATCTGAGGGGCTAAATCATGACGAATTTTCAACACTGCCAAACGGCGGTGACGCCCTCGGCTTGCCTGAAGAAAGTCACCCAGCCATCGAGCGTCCCTCTTCACAAGGCCGCGCCGGTCCTGTTTCGCGACGCCCTTCAGTCTGTTTATGGCCCACTCGATTGGCTGCCGGAGCCAGATGGTCTGATTCATCGCTTTCACGTTCCCGGCGATAGACAAGGCAGCGAAAACGGCTGGTATGTCTTGTACTTGGACGGGATTATTTCGGGCGCGTTTGGCAGCTGGAAAGCTGGCGCTACTCATACCTGGTGCAGCCGTGAACCTGCCGATCCGCGCGAAGCCGAGCAAGTGCGCCAGCACATCGAGCAGGCCAAACGCCAACGCGAAGCCGAGCGGCAACAACGCCAACTCAAGGCAGCAATTCGGGCTCAGCGTTGGTGGCGCGATGCGCGGCGCGCTGATCCGGCCCACCCGTACCTGATCGCCAAGGGCGTCCGTCCGCATGGCCTGCGCCAGAGTGGTGACGCCTTGCTGGTGCCGCTGTATGTGGCGGGTGAGTTGGTCAACCTGCAGCGCATTGCCACGGACGGCAGCAAACGCTTTCTGGCAGGTGGCCGGATCAAGGGCAGCTATTCGCCTTTAGGCGTCATCGACCCGAGCCAGCCGCTGTGCATCTGCGAAGGCTGGGCCACGGGCGCCACGTTGCATCAACACGGCTACGCCGTGGCCTGCGCCATGAACAGCGGCAACCTCAAGCCCGTCGCTCTGGCGCTGCGCACCCGCTACCCAGAACAACCCATCCTCATCGCGGGCGACGACGACCGGCTCACTGTAGGCAATCCCGGGCGCAAGGCTGCCAATGCCGCCGCCGCGCTCGTGGGTGGCCAAGTGACGTTCCCTGAATGGCCAGAAGGCGCTCCTGCCGACCTCACCGATTTCAACGACCTCGCCAATTGGAAGCGCGCCCATGTCCCTGCCTGACAGCAACGTCATCAGCCTTCGGCCCGATGCGCCGACCGTTACGCCTGAGCGTCCATGCTGGGCCGTGTATGAACACTGGGTGACCAATGAGAAGGGCCGCAAGCTGCGCCCGGGAGTGTACCGCCACGGGTTCAAACGCGCCGCGGGCCAAGATGAGGACGATGCCGACAACGCCGCCGACGACCGTCCGATCATCGACGAATGGATCGCCAGTCCGGTGACCGTCACAGCCCGAACCACCAACAGCGATGACGGCAGCGAGGGGCGTTTGCTGCGCCTGTTTACCGACAGCGGCATCAAGGAATGGATCATTCCCATGGAGGTGTTCGGCGGTAGCGGTGAGGATGCCCGCCGCCAGTTGTTCGGCATGGGCGTCATTATCGCGCTGAAGAAACGCTCTGCCTTTATGGAGTACTTGCTGGAGCAGCGCCCGGAAGAAGTGTTCGCCACCACTGGCCGTCCGGGCTGGCATGAATCGGGCGCCTTTGTCTTGCCGGGTCGCACCCTCGGCAGCGACAAGGTGCGTTATCAGGCCAGCGGCAAAGGCCAGAACCTGTTCAGCGTGCGTGGCGAGCTGGCGCTCTGGCAACGCGACGTTGCCGCCAAATGCGCAGGCAATCCGGTGCTGACGTTGGCCATTGGTTGTGCGCTGGCCGGGCCACTGTTGAGTCTGGTTGGCGTGCTCGGTGGCGGCGTGCACCTGGTGGGTGACAGCTCCAGCGGCAAGTCGTTGGCGCAGTTGATCGGCTCGTCGGTGTGGGGTGACCCCGGCGTGTTTGCCGCCAGTTGGGACATGACCAAAGGTGGCTTGGAGATCGAGGCGGCCGGGCGCAATGACACCTTGTTGCCACTGGACGAAATCAAACGCGCCGATCCCAAGCGCGTGCAGGAAATGGCCTACTCGCTGGCCAACGGTCAAGGCAAGGGCACCATGACCCGCGAGCGTGAAGGTAGGGCCAAACTGAGCTGGCGCCTGCTCACCCTGTCCAGTGGTGAACGCTCCCTTTCCGAGCACGCCGCCATCTCCGGCAACGCCGCCCACGCCGGTGCCGAACTGCGCATGGTCGACGTGAATGCAGGCACTCGCGCTCACCGCGCCTTCGATGAGTTGCACGGTCTAGAGGGGGCCGACTTTCACCGGCTGCTTACTGTGGCCGTAGGTGTCCACCATGGTCATTTGGGTTCAGCGTTCGTCGAGCAGTTGCTCGCCAGCGATGACCGCCCCGGCCTGCTGGAGCACTTCGCCAACGTGCGCGCCAAGTTCGTCGAGGACAACGCTCAAGCCGGTCGTGTGGCCGACCGCTTCGCTGTGATTGCCCTGGCCGGGGAAATGGCCATCGCCTATGGCCTGTTGCCTTGGGCTCCGGGCAGTGCCCTGACCGACTGCCAGTTGCTGTATGGCGAGTGGTTGGCGCGGGTCGGCAGCGGCAATGCCGAAGACCGGCAGATCCTCGCCGGCATCCTCGACTTTATCGACAAACACGGCAGCAGCCGCTTCTCCGATGTGGACGACCACACACCCGACTCCAAGGTGTTCAACCGGGCCGGGTACTGGGAGTTATCCCTGGGTAAACGGCTGTACCTGTTCAACAAGTCGGCGCTGGTTGAGGCAGCCAACGGCTATGGCCTCAGCCGTGTGGTTAAGGCGCTCGATGGCGTAGGTGCTTTCGCCAAGCGCGACACCGACCGAGACAGTCGCAAGACCAAAAAATATCGCCTGCCCGGTGGCGGATCAGCGCGCTTGTATGTCGTCGACGCCGAAGCCATGGACCTGGAAGCCGCCCATGTATGACCACTCAACCTCAATGGCCGACCTCACAGGAACCTAGTTTTGTGGGAACGCGGGGAACAGTGGGAACAGTGGGAACAGCCAATGTTTCCGGGGCCTTGGGGCGTTCCCCCTTATAGAGATGTTGGGGAACAGGGGGAACACACACCTGTTTTTCTATAAACGACCGTGCTTCTACCCAGCGATCTGGCGGGAGGTGCTCGGCACATAAGGCATGGCCAGCCGCCGATCCACCTCACCTTATTATTTTTTGGAGAACCACCCATGACGAACAACACTCAAGCCACGAAACCCAACAACGCCAAATTGCTGAAGGAGCTGGAGAGCAAGAAAGCCCAGTGGGAGCGGGAAATTAACGTGCTCGAGGAACAGAGCGAGCCGTTGCGGGAGGCGCTCGATGGCCTGCCATTACGCATTGAAGACTGCACTCAAGAGCAGTGGCAGCAACGAAGCCATTTACAGAATGAGGCGTTCAAACTGGAGCGCCCCGCTTCAAGTCTCAGGACGCAGCTGGTGTATCTGGACAAAGACATCCATCGCCTTTCCACGCTGCTCAATGCTGACAAGCAGATTGTGGCTAACAACAAGCGGGACCAGGAACTCACGTCAGAAGTTGGTCGCCTGCGGGAAGGTGTCGAGCGTGTGCAGAGCGCCATGCAGGACATCGAAACTAGGCACGAAGACGCTGGGAAGAACGCTGACATGGCGTTACAGCTCGCGGTGCAAGCGCGTGCTCGAGCAACGGCGACGGGTGACTTTCTCGCCAGCACCGCCGCAGAGAAGGCAACGCAGAAAGCGACGACAGAGCGCCAGCAGGCCCATCAAGCTAAGGAGCGTGACGAGCCTCTGCTGATCGCCTTGCGGGCCGAAGCCGAAGCCATTGATGCACAGATTGCGAGTGCGCTGAACGAACAGGACATTGCCCGGGAGAAGGTACGGACGTCGCAGATCGCGAAGCTGGAGGATGACTGGGATCAACAGGTACAGGCACTGGTTAGCATTGGCAGCCACCTGGTGAACCTCGGCAGCAATGAAGCCTTTCGCTCGATGAAGATTCCCCATATGGCAGACCGTAGCCACTCAATTGGCTATCGCGATCTGCTCGACGACACTTCGGTATTGCACGGGTGAAGTCGGCCGTAGAGAAGGTGAACCCATACCGCACGTGGGTCGCCAGCGCCGTCGAACGACCGGTGTGTCGCGGCTTTGAAACCGCAGGCAAGAAGGTCGTGTTCTGGTCGGTGGTCTGCTGGGAGGCGGTCAAGTCAGGAGGCGAACGGAGCATTGTTCGTCCGCTCGCCACCGAGCAAAAGGCGCAGTGGGCGATTCAGGTGCTGACTGCGCATTACCCGGGGCGGGTGTATGCCTCGCTACGCCAGATCAGCGAGAAGGAAGTCGAGGCTGCTCAGATGGAGGTTTTCGAGCGTTCGGTGATGGATGACGTGGTGGCCTTGGAACTGGCCGCCAAGTACGCAACAACGCCGGATTAATCCCTTGGCTTTGAGCTGAACGTAGGCCGCTGGGTTCACACCCTAGCGGCCTTTTTCATTCGTACGCCACACCCACACCGTTGCATCAAGCAACCCCGCCGGCAGTCATTCAACGAGGTGCCCAGGCGGAGCGTTTTTTCAATGATGGTGTTAGACAGGGGTTCAGTTCAGTCATGGCGCAGGTAGACAGGCGTTAGATTCAAAGATTCGCAAACCAGCCCGCACGCCACGAACGGCGGGGGCTGCAAGACGACTCCACAATTTGTTAAAGCCGAGGTTTGAAAACAGCGACTGGGACCGTTTTTAGCATCCCGGCGATGCTGCCCCGTCACCTCACGTTCGCGCTCCCGCTAAATCTATGTCTGCACGAACCGAAGGACTGCCATTCAGACGACAAAGGCTTTGCGGCCCCTCGTGGATTGGAGGAAGGTAGATACGAAAGTTCGGTAATCCTCTGGAGGCCACGCCACGTAAGGGTTGCGAGGCCATTCAAGAGTCAACCATAGACGAAGATTGAATCGGCAAAAACCGGTTGGTCGAGACGCTAAACTCCGACTTTTCCTACAGACTCGCCTCTACCTGGTGCGGTAGCCTCCCGGAGACTACATAATGCTTTTGGCCTCCACACGGAGGCTTTTTTATACGACAAGGATGACGAATGACTCCCTCCGCTCGATTGGGTGACAAGCATGTCTGCCCAATGCCCGGTCACGGCACTACCCCGATTGCTTCCGCCAGTGGCGACGTAAACATCAACTTCATGGGATCTGCGCGGGTTGGCGATACCTGTGGCTGTGGAGCCGTAATCACCACAGGGTTCCCCTCCATTCAAGTGAACGGGCGTCCTATGGCCCACTTAGGCAGTCCAACCAGCCACGGCGGAACGATCATTACCGGGTCAGGTGATGTCGGTGGCGGTTTTGTCATGGGCGATGCTGGTGGTGCAACCATCATCAACTTCATGACGCTGGGTGCGTTCCGCCCAGATGGCACTGTGGATGATGAGAAAATGGCCACACTGCTCGCTGACCCAAAGCTGAAAGAGAAAGCGATCGCCGCAAACGCTCTGGTAGATTCCAACGCCACCCCGAAAGAGCTAGAGGTAAAGCCTGAACCGAAAGCCCCCGTCGGGTGCAAAGACCCTGACATGATGGAACAGGTGGCCAGCTATATTGCCGGGGAAATGAACCGCAACATCACACATCCATCCGTACTGAAAATGAAGAAGCTAACCAGCTTTGACGCGGCAGCGGAAAATGCAAAATTTCAAAAGCTGCCTTGGTATGCACGCCTTTCACCACCTAATTTTCAAGCGATGGAGCTTGGTAACACTACTGCTGCGATGGCCCTTTGGACTGAGCGGGTTGGTCAAAATCGTCCATGGGATCACAAGGTGACGATTGGGCAACAGTTCGGCGGGACTTGGCAGAAGCAAGGTCAGTTGGACTACTTCTACGATATCTGGTCGAACATCCACTATGGCTACATAGGGCGCGTTGGAGGCCTTTCTGAAACCGTTCTTCTGGACGGTGCTGGGCTTGAACAGATTGCATCAGACTCTATTCGAAAAATTCAGAAGTGGGACGAACGAAAAGGGCCTCACCGTTCAGCAGACATTGAAGGAATGCGGGCTTGGGACGACATAGGCGACCGAGTATCTATCGGCATTGGAGTCAAGCTGTACAAGCAGCACCCCAACGGCGGCATAACGGCAAAGATACTCATGGATGAAGTTTTAGCACTACCACGTTCAAGCTGGGGAGATGGCACACGTGACCACGTCTGCAAATAAACCGAAACGGCATTTCTGGCGCTGGGTGGTAGCGCTACTACTCGCCCCTATCGTCTTTTGGTATGTCGCCACCCCCCAGGTGAGCTTCCATTTCTCTGACAAGGGACAGGGGCGTCTTGGTTACATTTTGAATGTTCAGCACGACATCTCAAAGGGCGAGATCTACCCCGGTGAAGCAACTGGTGCGGCTGGGCACATCTTCCCGAACAACCAATTTTTTATGGAGTTCAATTGGAACAACGGTGGGATATCACACTGCATCCAGGTTAAACCGAAGTGGCCGAACACCGATGTCTACATCGGAGCAGATGGAGCTATCGATAGCCGCACTGATGGCAAACTTATCGAAGCATGTGGGCCGTTACCAAAATAGAAAACACCGAGAGCCCTAGCTCTTTGTGCGACGTGATGGCTCAGGGTTAGGGGAGACTGCTTCCGGCCAAAAAGTGGTCTCTGGACAGCCCCTCTAATGGCCGATAGGTTGTGGACGACAGCACCTGCAACTTCGGAGGCAATACGCCGTTGTCGGGCCGCTAACCAGCTCTCACTCTTCATGCGATAGGGCCGTTCGATGGCGAGAGTCGAGCAATTGGATAAGAAATTGGCGTAAGTATTATGCGTTTGTAAAATTATCATCCAAGTGGGTGCTCCAGGTGAATTGCAACCTATGAGACATGGCAGCATGTGGAAAAAGTGCAGTCATCTCACTGACGAAGCTGACATTTATTGGCCAGGAAAATCCGAGCACGTCAGATTTATCCATGAGGTCGATAGGGGTGGCCTTTCGGAATCACAAAACCGGTTGCTTACCCAAGAAAATAGTGTATTTTTGACTTGCGTAGGCGTACCGCCTACTTGCCGCAATCGAAATTTAACATCCGCTGGTTAGCTCAGTAATGAGCGTTCAATGCCTAGGTATTGAACTGATGAGGAGAGGGCCTCGGCAGTCTCCGACCCCCGCGTCCCGCTGGAGTGCTTCACGGTGGGCCTACCATGAGAAAGATGGTGGTTTTCAGCGGATGGTTTCGATGAACGCAACATCTTTCTCTGTACCCTATGTCATGGGTTGGTATGGCTCACATTTATATCCAATGGATTGGCTATCGTGCTTTCAAATCCTGTGAAAGTCTCAAAAAACTCAATCAGCAGCCGCGAAAACTTATGTAATCTTTTGCGTGTTTCTGATGAGTTCCTCGCATCTGTTTTGGCGTTGAGTCAAGAGGAGCGATATTCTAAAAAAGAGAATGTGAAGAAGGCCGGAGGAATAAGTCGCCCCATTTACAATCCGCATCGCTTTGTGAGAAAAATTCAAAAAAGGATAAATGTTTCAATTTTCTCTAATTATTATGTTGTCAGGTGGCCGCACTTTATTTACGGCTCAGTCCCAAACCAGAAAAATAATGACGGATATGATAGCAAAGACTATGTTTCTTGTGCTGCCAGGCACTGTGGTGCTAAGAGCCTTTTAAAGGTCGATGTTTCAAGTTTTTTTGACAACATTCACCAAGATATAGTCTTCTCGATATTTTGTGACTTCCTTAAATATGATCCGGAAGTATCCAGAATACTTACTGATCTATGTTGCCATAATTCGCACTTGGTTCAAGGTGGATTGACATCAAGCTACATCGCCTCTCTTTGTCTATATGATGTTGAGGGCAGAGTAGTTGAGCGCCTTAATAGAAAAGGATTGACTTATACTAGACTGGTTGACGATATAACCGTGTCTTCGAAGTCATTAGGTACGGACTTTACATACGCACTAAAAATTATAAGCGACATGTTGACGGCTAAAGACCTTCCTATCAATGAGAGTAAAACACGTGTATTCAGAACTTCCACTGAACCTCTGACGGTCCATGGGTTGCGGGTGAGTTTCCACACTCCACGATTACCCGCTGATGAGGTTGGCAGGATCAGAGCGGCAGTTCGTAACTTAGAATCGCTTGCGGCTCAACCAGGATACAGAGTTACGCACGATTACAGACATGATTATAATCGGTGCATGGGGAGAGTTAATAAGCTTCTTAGAGTTGGGCACACCCAACACGAAGTTCTTCTCAGTCGCCTAAACACCATAAAGCCTTTGCCATCAAGGCGCGATGTTAATAGGGCTAAAGATATGGTTGCCCGCTTAGAAAAAGATTTTGACACAAAGAGGCACACTCATTGGTATAAGTCTAGATTTCATCGCGTTATGGAAAGACTAATAGTCTTAAATCGTGTTTATGACAAAACTTCTGAGCAGTTAAGGTCCAAGTTAAGGAAGCTGAAGCCAATACGGGAGGATAAAATTGTCTAAATACTTTGATTTCATGGCTTCAATCTGCGAAACAGCGCGATCTTTCTTTGCAGGGCTGCATCCTTATTTGCGGTACCTGATTTTTTTGCTTGCTTCTATTGGAGGGGCTGGCTTCACTTTATTTTTGTTGATGTCGATCACAATTTTTTTTGCAGATCACCTTTATCAACTCCCATTTTGCTTTGCAAATAAATGTTTTGTTAACTTGTACGAGCGTTATAGCTCAGCTCTCATAGTGGCCAAAACCACTCTGGATTTTATTGTTGTTTTGGCCACGGTTGGTGCGATTTTTGTGGCACTGCTAAGCTATTTATCTACCCTCAAGTCGTCCTATTTTACAAATCATATATCCCACCTTACTTTGTTCCAGAGCTTTTTTGTAGAGGAGGTTCGAAAGAGGGATCTGCTTTCGATGTCGTCATTCGATCCGCATAAAATATATGGACTTATATACGCAGCATCGAGAAGTGGTGACATGTCTTTATCTCAAGGCTATTTTGACTTTATTGAAATGTTGAACAAGGTGATTTTAGATTCCAACTTTAAATCATTTAAAGCAAGTAAGGGGCCATTTATTTACAAGGAGCACCAGGCAGAAATGATCGGTGTTCTGGAGCAGATTGGATTTGATCTTCAGTTTATGCCAAAGAAAGACTTTTACGAAATTGAAACTCAAATTCTTTCGTTGCTTGATTCAGTTTCAAACTCTTTCTGTGGCGGCAATACCCGAACTAAACTTGAAAGGCGCATATACAGATAAGGTTAGGCATGAGCATTGTTTGGCGCGGCAGTACGCAGGTGATTAATCATTTAAGGGTATTTTGTCCGCGTGTAAAAAGTCACTATCTCAACGGCGATGGGATTGAACTATCAAGGGGATACGTTACGCAGCGCCACACCAAACAGCGATCAACCTTTTCCAGAAACACGCCGGGGACCCTGGCAATTTGGTCGAGGGACGGGTGTGGAAACTCGCGTAAATTCGTTAGCGGCAGCGTCTAAAAGTTACTTGACAGGTTGACAAAAAAATCCTGAATTTTGAGCTGTCGGTGACGTGCAACTCATAGCCTATTTTCTGTACAGCCCCCGCAAACGCTAAGCGCGGTGTGCGTAGAGGATTCGTCAGTTGACCCCCCGAACAGAGACTCGAAATCCTTGTCAACCGTGTCAAGTAAGTTGACAAGGTTGACAGCTGCCGGGGCAAATCCGCAGGACTGCTAGTTACCAGTGGGGAAACCGAATAAGCAGTCTGGCAGGCACTCGGAGTGAGTGCGGTTATCCGACCACCATTGGTGGTTGGCCTAGGTTGGTGTATCGCTGATTGGCTGCCATCGATGGCGAAAGCAACCAGTAACGGATGGGACAGACTGATCGATTTCCGTTAAGGCCTTTAGACAGGGGTCCAATTTATCCACTTCTCAGGTTGACCGGTGTGAGATTCGGAGATTCTGGTAATCCTCTGGAGCCCTTGAAAAATAAGGGCTGAAAGGTCTTTCAGAAAACAACCATAGGTGAGGAATTAAAAGCGCCCACTGTTGAGCCAGACTCTATCGGCAGCCTCTCCTCTTGCGCTGACACTGGCCGGTTGCTAGATTGTCGTTGCGCTAGGTAGGCGCAACTCACCCGTCCGTGGCAGCTGGAAACGGCACTACCTGTAAGATCTCAAAGCTCAAAGCCATGATTTTTTCGAGGCTCCGTAGCGGCGTAGGCGGGTGACGTTTGCAATAAGGGGCGGAGAAAAATCCATGCGCCATCTACCTCAATCCGTACTTCCTTCGACTCTTTCCGGTTTTAAGCGGTTGGCGAAGTCCATCTGCCGGAAAGATCAGATCCCACATTCCCAGGCACTCGATGTAGTCGCTCAGCGTTGTGGCTATGAGAACTACCATCATGCCAGGCGTATTTTGGAGCGTGCGGAATCTGTCTTTCCCTTCAAGCATTCCCACAGCGTTTTCGTTTCTGCCTATTGGCGTGATACGTCGAAGAAGCCGGTGGAAGCAGGTCTTGAAACGCTCGAAATCGAGCTGCCTAGGCCTCTTTTATCCTTCCTGCTAAAGCATCAGTGCAGCAGCGCTCCCAACCTTGAAGGCTTCTACATGGAGTATGAAGACCATCTCGAAATGCGTTCGAACTTGGACTCGAAGTCGCGGGCTCGTGACTCCCTTTACCGGGCCGCCTTGACCCTGCAGTTCATCGAAGCAACCGGACTTTGCCCGGCTACGACTAAACCTCAACGGAAAAGCATGGCGCTCCTAGAGAAGCTTCCCCACAAGGATCACCAATCACTTTGGCTGAATCCCGCCGGGCAGTGGATTGTCTTAGATGAGCCCTATGATCACGTCATTGAGCAGCCATATCAGAATAAGCGAGAGATATGGGTGGAAAAACAGGATTTGCACTGGGCAAGACCTGCTTGGAACGGCCTCTATAACCCTGGCAATACCATCCCCCATTTAATTGCTGCCGACCGAGCGCTGCTCGAGCAAGTGGTGCTGGTAATTCAGTCCCTGCCAGCGGTTGTAAAAGGAGGTTTAGCTGAGTGGTTGGAGGGTACCAAACCGTACTGGTCTCAATTTGTGAGCCCGGCAAGGCAAGCATCTGGCACAAAACGCAAGCCTCGCCTCGGCACAACTTACGGGACGAGTAAGAACGCTATCGAATACCTCCATCGTCCAGGGCACCGCTCGTTATGGCGCCCAGATCGGCCCATGAGCCTAGCTAATCATCTCTCAGTGGGTGAAGAGCTCAAGCGCCTGTACTTGTCTCCCACACCATTCGCAGCCCATCAGAAGCTCGGCGGTATTCGCTCGGAACTCGAAGACTGGATGTATGCAGAGGTTAGGTGGGAAGGACGCGAGCCCACAAATGACGAAGACAATGCCTACTATGGTGGCGAAGAGTTTTCACACTACCAGACGATGGAAGATCAGGCAGTGGCACTGGATCGAGTGCATTCAATTTTGGCTTCTTCATATCTCGACTGCACTCCGCGGCGCAGCATATTTAAGCGTCTTGCTGCTGCGCGGAAAGCGGTGGTGGGTTCTTCAGGTCGGTAACGTACAACCCGAAGGAGGTGCCCCCTCCTTCGGGACTCAATCGGCACCGCCCATCGAGTGATCTAATCAATCGCCATGCAATGCTTAACGATGCGCGAGTCGCAAAGCCGTAACTGATGAGGATGAAATAGCGCAAGATGCCACCTTTACTTCACCAAGCCTGGCGACTTCTACGCGGTGCCAAAATAACTACCTACATCCTTCTGATGCTCGGTCCCATGTTTGTCCGCCCGCTCGCCTTTGTCAGGCAACCAAACCAAGCCCAGCCGGCATATGCGAAACTGCCGGGGCTCAAGAGCGCGCCGTTGTTGGTCGCTGGCATATGCGCAACTACCGTTCAATCGATATACCAGTGGGTGTTTTGGCTGGAAATGAGCAAACCCGGGCCCAGAGAGTCCCCTGCCGATTTGCTGCTGCAACTGCACAATACAGAACGACTGTACTTCTGGGGCGGCTTCGCTCTGACAACCTTGCTGGTGTATGCACTGGCTTATCTACGTTGGGGATATCACTGCGGTGTCATCCATGTGATACGCAGATGGCGACCCGAACTGAGTAAGCCACCGCCGCTATATTTTGTAGTCACTACGGCGGCGTGGGGGCTTTGGCTAAGTCTATACAGCACGGTTGTTGTGTACGGTCTGTGGCAATGGAAAGCCCAAGGCGATATCAGCGAACTCATCAATGCCTATGTTCAAACGCATCAGGTAGGCGCACTAGTAGCTTTGGTGATTATCGGTGTCGCCATGAAGCTCGCCGGGCGCAACAGCGAGCAGGGCATGAAGGCCATATACGGTGGCTCAGGCTGGCTATACGTTCTGATAAGCATGTTTCCTATTGGTGTAATGGTGTTATTAGCGCTTTTGTTACAGAGGCTGTAGCTGGCGGCTGTGGGAAAGCCTTCCACCCAAGATCAGCATTGTGCATGGGAGCACCCTGCCTTCGTAAACTCGACGACTATTTCAACGGCGATGGGTTTGAATGGCCGGGTGGGATGCACTTACACCGCGCCACACCAAATAGTGGCCAAACCTTCCCCGAAACACGTCGGGGACCCTGGCAATTTCGTCGACGGACGGGTGCGAAGACTCGCGCAAATTCGTTAGCGGCACCCCGCCAAAGTT
>NZ_JBFUBK010000125.1:0-16585 GCF_056405815.1 Pseudomonas sp. P1_F1_2
AATCGCAGCCTCGTTTCACTCGACAGCTGCTACAGGACTCCTACACATAATTCCTACACGGCGCCTACAAGTCCTTGTCAGGGAAATGCCAAAAGAGTACAAATGTACTCCATGACAAACCTTACTCCCCGTCGTACCGCCATCCTGACGTTTATCCGCGACCGAATCGCGGAGCACGGTCAGTCCCCGAGCCTTGCTGAAATCAGCGAAGCGTTCGGTTTTGCCTCTCGCAGCGTGGCGCGCAAGCATGTGCTGGCGCTGACCGAGGCCGGTTTCATCGAGGTCAACCCGCATCAGGCCCGTGGCATTCGCCTGCTCGGGCAACCGGCGCGCCCCGAGTTGCTGGACATTCCGGTACTCGGCCGGGTGGCGGCCGGTGCGCCCATCGGTGCCGACGCCGAGGTGCACAGCCGTTTGCTGCTCGACCCGGCAATCTTTTCGCGGGTGCCGGATTACATGCTGCGGGTTCAGGGCGATTCGATGATCGGGGACGGCATTCTCGATGGCGATCTGGTGGGCGTGCGGCGCAACCCCGAGGCGGTCAACGGCCAGATCGTCGTGGCGCGGCTGGACGGTGAAGTCACCATCAAGCGTTTCGAGCGGGTCGGCGACACGGTTCGCCTGTTGCCACGCAACCCGGCGTATCAGCCGATCATCGTGCAGCCCGGTCAGGATCTCGCCATCGAAGGGGTGTTCTGCGGTCTGGTGAGGCAAGGGTGATGGGCGCCGTCGTTGCGCTGGATACGCTGTTCAATGGCGGCCAGGTCTGGAAGGGCCGGCCTGCGCCACCGGCCGTCAGCCCGCAACCCACCGGGCATGCCGCGCTGGATGCGGCGCTGCCCACCGGAGGCTGGCCGGAAGCGGCGCTGACCGAAATCCTCCTGGCCGGGCAGGGGGTGGGTGAATTGCAACTGGTGTGGCCAGCGCTGGCGCGGTTGTCGGCGGCGGGCGAGCGCATCGTGCTGGTGGCGCCGCCGTATGTGCCGTATCCACAAGCGTGGCAGAACGCCGGGGTCGATCTGCGCCAGTTGTCGATCATCCAGGCCAGCGAGCGCGATGCCTTGTGGGCCGCGGAGCAATGCCTGCGTTCAGGCAGTTGCGGCGCCGTATTGTGCTGGCCGCACAAGGCCGATGACCGGGCGTTGCGTCGCTTGCAGGTGGCGGCGGAAACCGGTTCGACCCTGGCGTTTGCCTACCGCTCGCTCCATGAAGCGATCAACCCGTCGCCCGCCGCCCTGCGCATCGCCATCGACGCCAACCCCGCGCAATTGCGCGTGCTCAAGTGCCGGGGCGGGCTGGCGCGCTCGGCGCCGATTGCCTTCCCCGTGGGGCATTGAGGTTGCCATGCGCTGGGTCTGTATTCTCTTCCCGCAATTGGCGCTGGACGCGGTGCTGCGTCAGCGCCCCAATCCCGAGGCGCCGCTGGCCCTGCTGACCGGCCCGGCGCAGCGTCGGGTGTTGCAAGCGGTCAACGCCTCGGCGCGGGCATTGGGCCTGCGCCCAGGCCAGTCGATGACCGCCGCGCAAGCCTTGAGCAAAGGCTTTGCCACGGCCGAATACGACGCCGCCGAGATCGAGCACTGGCAACAGTTTCTGGCGGCGTGGGCCTATCGGTTCAGCTCCCAGGTGAGCGTCCATTACCCGCGTGCCGTGGTGTTTGAAATCGAATCCAGCCTGGGGCTGTTCGGGCCCTGGCCAACGTTTGAGGCGCGGTTGCGCGCCGAGCTCGGCGAGCTGGGTTTTCGCCATCGGATTGTCGCGGCGCCCAACCCGGTGGCCGCGCGGGTACTGGCCAACGTGTATGACGGGCTGGTGGTGCCGGACAACGACGCCTTGCAGCACCATCTCGGGCAATTGCCCGTCGACCGCATCGCCTTGGAGCCCGCAGTGGCCACGGCGTTGTCGCGCATGGGCTTGCGCACCTTGAGTCAGGTGCAGGCGCTGCCACGACAAAGTCTGGCCCGGCGTTTCGAAGCCCAGGTGCTCAAGCACCTGGACGCGCTGTTCGGTGAACGGCGCTTGGCCCTGGCGTTCTACCTGCCGCCGGACCGTTTCGACGTGCGCATCGAGCTCAACTTCGACGTGCAGTCGCATCAGGCGCTGCTGTTTCCGTTACGCCGATTGACCGGCGATCTGTCGGCATTTCTCTGCGGTCGGGACAGCGGTGTGCAGCGTTTCGACCTGCACCTGGAACACGCCGGTTTGCCGGACTCGGTGATCAAGGTAGGCCTGCTCAGCGCTGAGCGCGATCCGGCGATGCTCTTCGAACTGGCCCGGGGGCGGCTGGAGCAGGTGCAGGTCGACGCCCCGGTGCGCGGTTTTCGGTTGTGCGCCGAAGACTTGCCCAGCTTCGTCCCCCAGCGCCAGGAACTGTTCGACGACCGGCCGCAGCAGTCCTTGCCGTGGGAGCAATTGCGCGAACGCTTGCGTGCGCGGCTTGGGGATGACGCGGTGCAGGGCTTGCGCTTTCAGGCCGACCACCGGCCGGAGTGCGCGTGGCAGGCGCGGGCCGACAACCAACGCTGCACAGGGTTGCCAGGTGTGCTGCGTCCGGGCTGGTTGCTGACGGAACCGCAGGCGATCCACGAAGGTTCGACGCGCATCCTCATGGGCCCGGAACGCATCGAGTCGGGCTGGTGGGACGGTGACGACGTGCGCCGCGACTACTACCTGATCGAAACCCGTTCCGGCCAGCAGGGTTGGGCTTATCGTGCGGTCGGCGAGAGCGGTCCTCTGTGGCTGCAAGGCTGGTTTGCATGAGCATCGACTATGCCGAGTTGCACTGCCTGTCGAACTTCAGCTTCCAGCGCGGGGCTTCCAGTGCCCTTGAACTCTTTCAACGCGCCAAAAAGCACGGCTATCAAGCGTTGGCGATTACCGATGAATGCACGCTGGCCGGCATCGTCCGCGCCTGGCAAGCCGCCAAGTCGGTGGAGCTGCCGCTGATTATCGGCAGTGAAATCCGCATCGAGGGCGGCCCGAAACTGGTGCTGCTGGTGGAGAGCCTTGAGGGGTATCAGACCCTGTGTCGCCTGATTACCCGGGCGCGCCGCCGCACGCAGAAAGGCCAGTACCAAGTGCTGCGCGAAGACTTCAGCGAACCGATGCCGGGGCTGTTGGCGTTGTGGGTGCCAGACGCTGTCGATGACGTCGAACCGGGCCTCTGGCTGCAACAGACCTTCGCCGAACGCCTGTGGCTGAGCGTCCAGTTGCATTGCGGCCAGGACGATACCCGGCGCCTGGAGGCGCTGTTGACCCTGGCGCGGGAGTTGCGGATACCTGCGGTGGCCAGCGGCGATGTGCACATGCACACCCGTGGCCGCCGCGCCTTGCAGGACACCATGACGGCCATCCGTCATCACCTGCCGGTGGCCGAGGCCGGGTTGCGGCTTCACCCCAATGGCGAGCGGCATGTGCGCAGCCTTGATGTGTTGCAATCGATCTACCCGCCAGCCTTGCTCGATGAAACGCTGACCATTGCCCGGCGCTGTACCTTCGACCTTGGCCAGTTGCGCTATCAGTATCCCCGGGAGTTGGTGCCGCAAGGGCACAGCGCCGCGTCCTGGCTGCGCGAACTGACCGAGCGCGGCCTTCGCGAACGCTGGCCCGAAGGGGCGAGCGAGAAGGTGCGCGGGCTGATCGATAAGGAACTGAAGCTGATCGCCGAACTGGGCTACGAAAGCTATTTCCTGACGGTTCAGGACATCGTCGCTTTCGCCCGGCGCGAAAAAATTCTCTGTCAGGGCCGGGGCTCGGCGGCCAACTCGGCGGTGTGTTTCGCCTTGGGCATCACCGAGATCGACCCGGACCGGATGAACATGCTGTTCGAGCGTTTTCTCTCCAAGGAGCGCAACGAGCCGCCGGACATTGATGTGGACTTCGAGCACGAACGTCGCGAAGAAGTCTTGCAGTACGTGTTTGCGCGTTACGGCCGTACGCGCGCGGCGTTGACGGCGGTGGTCAGCACCTATCACGCGGCCGGCGCGGTGCGTGACGTGGCCAAGGCGTTGGGGTTGCCGCCGGATCAGATCAACGCCCTGGCCGATTGCTGCGGTCACTGGAGTGATGCAACGCCGCCCGTGGAGCGCCTGCTCGAAGGCGGGTTCGACCCCGAAAGCCCGGTGCTGCGTCGAGTCCTGAGCCTGACACAACAGTTGATCGGTTTCCCCCGGCACTTGTCCCAGCACCCCGGTGGCTTCGTCATTTCTGAGCAACCGTTGGACAGCCTCGTGCCGGTGGAAAACGCCGCCATGGCCGAGCGCACGATCATTCAGTGGGACAAGGACGACCTGGACGCGGTCGGGTTGCTCAAAGTGGATATTCTGGCGCTGGGGATGCTGAGCGCGATCCGCCGTTGTTTCGATCTGCTGCGTCGCCACCGAGGCCTTGACCTGAGCCTGGCGACGATCCCGTCCGAGGACCCGGCCACCTACGACATGATTGGCCGTGCCGACACCATCGGTGTCTTCCAGATCGAATCCCGGGCACAGATGTCGATGTTGCCCCGGCTCAAACCGCGCAAGTTCTATGATCTGGTGATCGAGGTGGCGATCGTTCGCCCCGGCCCTATCCAGGGCGGAATGGTCCATCCGTATCTGCGCCGTCGAAACAAGGAAGAACCCGAAAGCTATCCCTCCGAAGAATTGAAGGAGGTGCTCAAACGCACCCTTGGCGTGCCGCTGTTCCAGGAACAGGTCATGCAGATCGCCATCGTCGCCGCCGACTACAGCCCCGGCGAGGCCGATCAGTTGCGGCGTTCCATGGCCGCCTGGAAGCGCCACGGCGGGTTGGAGCCGCACAAGGATCGGCTGGCCGCCGGGATGAAGAAAAACGGCTACACGGCCGAATTCGCCGCGCAGATATTCGAACAGATCAAAGGGTTTGGCAGCTACGGGTTCCCCGAGTCCCACGCCGCCAGTTTCGCCTTGCTGACTTACGCCAGTTGCTGGTTGAAATGCCATGAGCCGGCGGCCTTCGCCTGTGCGCTGATCAACAGCTGGCCAATGGGGTTCTACAGCCCGGATCAGATTCTGCAAGACGCGCGCCGGCATCATTTGCAGATTCGCCCGGTGGATGTGCGCGCCAGTGACTGGGATTGCAGCCTGGAGCCGATCATCGGCGCGCAACCGGCGATTCGCATGGGGTTGCGGATGATCAAGGGCTTTCGCGAAGACGATGCCCGGCGTATTGAAGTGGCCCGCTCGCGTGGGCTGTTTGTCGACATCGCCGACCTTGGTCAGCGCGCACGGCTCGATGCCCGCGCCCAGGAACAACTGGCCGATGCCGGTGCGTTGCGGGGGTTTGCCGGTGACCGGCATCGTGCTCGCTGGGAGGTGGCGGGGGTGCAAAAGCAACTCGGTTTGTTTGCCGGCCTGCCAAGTCAGGAGGAGGACGCGGTGGCATTGCCCAAACCCACGGTCGGCGAAGACCTGCAAGCGGATTACGCCAGTGTCGGCACCACTCTGGGGCCGCATCCGCTGGCGTTGCTGCGCGGTGAACTGAAAGCCCGGCGCTGCCGCAGTTCGCAAGAGCTGATGGCGGTGGAACACGGGCGGCCGGTCAGCATCGCGGGCCTGGTGACGGGGCGGCAACGGCCAGGCACTGCCAGTGGCGTGACGTTCGTGACCCTGGAAGACGAGTTCGGCAATGTCAACGTGGTGGTCTGGCGCGACCTGGCCGAGCGGCAACGCCAGGTGCTGGTCGGCTCGCAGCTGCTCAAGGTCGATGGCCGCTGGGAAAAGGAAGGCGAGGTCCGCCACCTGATTGCCGGACGCTTGAGCGACCTGAGTGCATTGCTCGACGGCATCACCGTGCACAGCCGGGATTTCCGCTGACCTTTGGCTAGAGGGGCATCCTCGCCACAAGTGCCCGGAGGATTTGAATCAGCTATACCTCTATGAAACGAATTGCGTGCGCAATGCTCGAAACAAACGGGTGTCAATGACCGGGATAGAGCCAATCGATGCAGTTTCTAGACGAAAGCCACGGGTGTGCTGGCTGGAACGGTGAAATGGCCGGGCGTATTCGCGCCTTCGACTGGTGTCAGACCGAACTGGGCAGCCTCGACACCTGGCCCGCAAGCCTGTGCAGTTCTGTGCAATTGATGCTGGCTTCACCCCTGCCGATGGTGATGCTGTGGGGCCGCGCCGGGTACATGATCTACAACGATGCCTACTCCCGATTCGCCGGTGGCCGCCATCCCTATCTGTTGGGTTCCCCGGTGGAAATGGGCTGGCCGGAAGTCGCCGAGTTCAATCGGCATGTGGTCAATACCTGCCTGGCGGGCGGCACCTTGTCCTATAGCAATAAAGAACTGGTGTTGCTGCGCGACGGCGTTCCCGAAGACGTCTGGCTGGACCTCTATTACAGCCCGGTGGCGGACGATAGTGGCAAGCCGGCCGGTGTCATGGCGATGGTGGTCGAGACCACGGGCCATGTGATGTCCGAACGCCGCCGCCAGGCTGCCGAAGATGCCTATCGCGCCGACAACGAACGGGTTCGCCTGGCGCTCAATGCCGGAGCCTTGCTGGGTTCGTTCGTCTGGGACATCAAGGCCAACAAGCTGTCTGGCGACGAGCGCTTTGCCCGCACCTTCTGCTATCCCGCCGATCAGGACCTGAGCAACCTGCCCACGGAGGTTGCCGAAGCGCAGATCCATCCCGACGATCTCGGTTGGGTAAAGGAGCAGGTTAATAAATCGGTAGAAACCGGTGAGTCGTTCAATGCCGAATATCGTGTCCTGCGCCCGGACGGCAGTTACCTGTGGGTGCAGGCGAGCGGCGGTTGCGAGTTCAATGAGCAGGGCGAGCCGTTCCGCTTTCCCGGCGTCTTGATCGACATCCATGAACGCAAGACTGCCGAAGATTCGTTGCTCAGGTTCACGCGTAACCTGGAGCAACGTGTGGCGGATGAAGTCGACGCGCGGCTGGCCGCCGAAGAGCAACTTCGCCAATCACAGAAACTCGAAGCCATCGGCGGTCTCACCGGTGGCGTCGCCCACGACTTCAATAATTTGTTGCAGGTGATCGCCGGCAACCTGCACTTGCTGGCGCGGCATGAACCGGACAATGCCAACGTACAGCGCCGGGTCAATGCCTCGATTGCCGCCGTCGAACGTGGCGCAAAATTGTCTTCGCAATTGCTCGCGTTCGCCCGTCGCCAGCCACTGTCACCCGCGGTGTGCCATCCACGGCAGATTTTCGACGGCCTCGCGGAGCTGTTGCAGCGGGCGTTGGGGGAAACCATTCAGATCAACGTCAGTGCCCCGCAGGATCCCTGGCACATCTTTGTTGATCGCAATCAACTGGAGAACGCCATTCTCAATCTGGCAATCAATGCCCGTGACGCCATGAAAGGTGAGGGGACCATCGGTCTGAGTGCCGAACACATCGTCCTCGACTCAACGTTTTGTGCGGGCAAGGGCATTGTTGCCGGCGACTACGTCTGCGTTTCGGTGACAGACGCCGGTATCGGCATGCCACCGCAGGTGCTTGCCCAGGCCTTCGAGCCGTTTTTCACCACCAAGGCAGATGGCCAGGGAACGGGGCTGGGGTTGAGCATGGTGTTCGGTTTCGTCAAACAGAGCGGCGGGCACATCGAGATTTCCAGCACTGAGGGGCAGGGCACTCGGGTTCAGTTGTATTTCCCACGCAGCCTGCGCCCGTTGCCCAGCGAAACGACGCCGCTTGATGCGCAGCACCGCGGCGGCCATGAAACCATTCTGGTGGTTGAAGACAACGAAGCGGTACGCGCCTCGGCGGTGGAGTTGTTGTGCGAAGAGGGTTACCACGTCTTGACGGCCGCCAACGGCGACCAGGCGATGCAGATATTGCTGGAGGGGGCGGCCGTGGAGTTGATTTTCACTGACGTGGTCATGCCTGGCCTGATCAAAAGCGCGGACCTGGCCGCGTGGGCCAAAGTGCAAATTCCCCCGGTGGCGGTGTTGTTCGCCTCGGGCCATACCCGCGACATTATCTCGCGCAACCACCTACTCAGCCCCGACACGCATTTGCTGAGCAAGCCCTACGGGCCCCAAGCGCTTACCCGAATGGTTCGCACCGTCCTTAATGGTTGAACTCCTTTGCTCAGGCTTTACCGTATTTGCGACAGGACGACGAACGGGCACCGCTGGTCTGACAGGTGGTCGACAGAACCCGGTATCCGAGGCCATTCTGATAGTTGGTAAGCGCAATTGATCGCGTTTGCTACCGATCATCAAACGGAGGTGTTCCATGCCGGTGTCCCATGACCTGTATCAGGACTTAAAGCTTTCAAAGGAAGAGATCCAGCAAAAACGCACCAAGGATCCGTTACTGGATTCGCTGATCAACAAATATTCCCAGGCGGACGCCGATGTGGTGAAGGCCGAGACCGCGACATCCGATGCGCCCAGCGATGATGTGCTGAAGAAGCTCAAGGAGAAGCGCGTGCAGGTCAAGGACAAGATCGTCGCACAATTGCAGGCGAAGTCCTGAGGCGCCGAATCGAGCCACCGACGACCGGTGACGCAAAATTTGGAACGACGTAAAAACCGGCACCTCGAAAGTCAGTAGTCATCGTTATCGACTCCCTGAGAGGTGCCTTATGACCCGTCCCCCTATCCCCGGCAAAGCCAAATACCCCAGCGAAGAGCAGGGCGGCTATGACCCGATTCCGACGCATCCCCAGCCGTTGAGCCCGAACCGCATCACGACCCATCCGAATGAAGAGGATGACGACACTGCGCGCAAGCACGACGAAACCGCTGACGCCCCAGATTCCGAATAACCCACACAAAACCCGGTGTGAGCCGGGCTTGCCCGCGATGGCGACGGCACTGGCGACATTGATGTATCAGGCTGGCCGCCATCGCGGCCAAGCCCGGCTCCCACATATTGATTTTTGTTATTTCTGGAGGGCAGTGGTGAGCGGCAGTCGCACCATGTTTGTCGCCTTCAGCGAGCCGAAGTACAGCCAGTCCCCATACTCGCGCACCGTCGTGATCGGTGAATAGTTACCGCTGCTGGCGTCCTGCAGGTTGGCAATCACCTTGCCGTCCAGATCCAGCCCAAGGGCGAAGGCGCGCTTTTCCACCGGTTTAGGCAGCAGCGTCATCGCCCGGACAATCATTTTGCGCACGTGAGGGTGAGGCGCCGTGCGGTCGAGCAGCGCATTGCGCGGTGCATAGAGCGCTACCCAGAAGCGGTTCTGGCCGTTGAACGCGAGGTTGTCCGGCAGCCCTGGCAGGTTGTCGATAAACAGGTCATGCGTGCCGGCTTTCGGCCCGGTCAGCCAAAAGCGGCTGATACGGTAGGCGCCGGTTTCGTTGACCAGTACAAAAGCGTCGTCCGGCCCCAGTGTCACACCGTTGGCAAATTCGAGCTTGTCCAGCAGCACGTCGGTTTTCCCGGTCTGAAAGTCATACCGCAGCAAACGGCCATCGCCTCCGTGCTCGATGATCGCCTCGCCATCCTTGCCGTAGCCCCAGCGGCTGGAAGCGTCGCTGAAATAGGCGTAATGCCCGGACTTGTCGATGGTTACGTCATCGGTAAAACCAAAAGGCACGCCGCCCGCCGTAGTGGACAGCGGGATCAACCGGCCTTGAGCGTCCAGGGACAGCAGCCCTTTAACGGCGTCCGCGATCACCAGCAAACCATTGGGGTGGCGCGCCAGGCCCAAGGGTCTGCCACCGGTATCGGCCAGCACATTGGTGTCTTTGCCGTCGATGCTCGTACGAATCAACTTACCGTCATGCAAGCCGGTGATCAGCGTATCGCCCTCGAGCAACAGGGTTTCCGGCCCCGCAATGTCGGCCGGACCGACACGCTCCACGCCTTTGAGGCGCTGATTGTCAGCGTAGACGCCGCTGGTAAGGGAAGGGGCCGGTGGCGGGTTCCAGGCGACCGGTTTTACCTTGGTTGGCCACAGCAACAGGAAGGCGCCAAGGGCAATGAGTAACAGCAACAGTCCATGTCGAAACTTGATTCTGCTCACGCGTGGGCTCCGGCGGCGGTCAGCTGTTTTTGCGCCATCTCTCGCAAGGCCAGCATCGATTCGGCGGATTCACGTTCGATGCGCCGTTTGAGCAGCAAGTGATTGGCAATGCGCATTCCGAGGCCGGCGAATTGATAATCCAGCGTGCGGATAAATTGCGTGTCGTCACCGTCCGCTGCGCATTCGTAAGTCACCGTCAGCGACAAGCCGTGATCGCCTTGTGCCCAGGCACTCCAGCGGCGTCCCGGCAGGTATTCGTTGACCTCCCAACTCAAATGCCCGTCGCGACCCCCGGCCCGGATGTCTTCCTCAAACCGCGATCCAGCGTGCAGCGGGCCGGCCGGACCGTCAACCTTGAGGGAAGACGGATGCCACTCCGGCCAACGGGTAACGGTGCTGGCATAGGCGAGCACGTCCATCGGATTTCCAGCGATAGCGATCTGGTGCTGCATGCGCGTCATGGGCGTTCTCGAAAAGGGCAGGGAGGGCTGATCCGGTTCCCAGTAGAGGGTGCCGAACAGGTAATCCATCAGCGGAAACACGATGTTGAAATTGCGCTCCTGCATCAGCTCGCGGCGGTGATGCAGTTCATGCAGGCGGCGCATCTGGCGAATCCACGGCAGACGCGTGATCGGGTTGCCGGGCGGCAAGTGCTCGCAGGCGTGAAACACTTCATAGGTCAGGTAACCCAGGACCAGACAACCGCCGACCAGACCGGCGACGTTGCTGTCGAACTGCGCCAGCAGCCACCAAAGGGGCAGGGTGATGACGACGGTGTGCACCACGATCAGCCAGGCTGGAAACAGGATCACCCGCCAGTCCCGGGCACTGTCATAGGTCATGTGGCCGGGGGCGAAAAAGCTGTGGTGGTCGCCGGCATGGCGGGCGTAGAACATCCGCGCAAAGCGCTTTTTGTGATGGCCCAGATGTCGGTGCACCCCATACACACCGAGGTTGAAAAACAACAGCGTAATCGGAACCGCCAGCCATTCCAGCGGCTTGACCTGATGCACGGTGCTCCAGAATCCGCCGATGGCCAGCAATCCGAACACCAGCACAAAGACGCCGTGCAGCCAGGGGTTGTACAGCGGATGAATGTCGGCGCGATAGCGGCTTCGGAATGCCTGGGTGGTCTGCCTCACTGCGGTCACCTCTGGTTATTGTTATAACCAGCAGATTAGCTGATCTGCCCGCAGAGGCTGGAGCAACCTACAGGACACAAACGCCATGATCCGGTGTGTTCAGGTCAGCGGATTCCAGCGCTGCGACCAGTCTTCATCGGACTGGATCACTTCGCGCAGCAAATCGAATGCCTGTTGCAGGGTTGCCGAGTCACGATCGCGCGAATACACCAGGTAGGTCGGGTAGCTGAACTCCGGGGACTTGGGCACGATTTCCAGTACACCGCTTTCCAGATAGCTCTGGACCACGCGCGTGCGGAAGTAGCCGCTGCCACCGTTTTCCAGGATGTACTGCAAACCGAGCGGGCCGAGGTTGAAGCTCAGGGCGGCTTTGGCTTTTTCCGGCAGGGCCGCATCGTGCTGGCGACGGAAATCCGGGCCCCAGTCGATGTACACGTAGGGATCGGGCTTGCCCGCCAAGCGCACCAGCACCAGTTTTTCTTCCAGTACCTGCTCGACTTGCAGGCGCGGCCAGTACTCTGGCTGATAGACCAGCGCCGCATCGAGCACGCCCAGTTCCAGCTGACGTAGAAGGTTTTCGCCGTCGCGGATTTCCATGCGCAGGGCGTGGCTGGGAATTTTCTCGCGCAGCTCGCCCGCCCAACTGAGCATCAATGGGTTGCACAGACTGACCTCGCCACCGATGTGCAGCACATCGCGGTAGCCTTCAGGCAAGGGCAAGTCCCGGCGCGCCGCTTCCCAGGTTTCGACCAGTTGATTGGCGTACACCACAAAGGCCTCGCCATTGGGCGTCAGGCGCGCGCCGGCACGGTTGCGCACAAACAGCGTGCTACCGAGCTGGCTTTCAAGTTTCTGCACGCGTGCGGTGATCGCGGTCTGGGTGACATGCAGCTTCTCGGCCGCCGCGGCGAGGCTGCCGTGGCGGACGATTTCCAGAAAGGTGCGGGCGAGATCAATGTCCATGGGGCGGCCGACGGGGAAGGTGCGGCCATTGTAGGTTTACACCTCACCGGTGGCGAGTCTGCGCTTAAAACGCAAAACACGAACAGCCAAACGCTCCCCAGAATCCCTGAAAGTCGCTGACCGGCGCACTCGACAGTCGGGCACGTTCATGGCTATGGGCATGCACTGCACAAGCGCCAACACATTGATGCACTTGCGCCGCCAGCGGTGCCACGGGTTTCCAGTGCCCCGGCACCTTGGTGACGGGTGACCATTCAGGCACCACCGGGATCGGCGGTGGCCCGAGCTTTTCGAACTCCTGGACGCCATACACAATCTTGCCGTCGACAATGGTCAGCACCGACTCGATCCATTTGATCGCTTCATCTTCGATGTGGAAGTAGTCCGCCGACAACGCAATCAGGTCGGCCAATTGCCCGACTTTGATTTGCCCCTTCTTGCCTTGTTCCGAGGAAAACCAGGCGCTGCCGTGGGTAAAGAGCTCAAGTGCCGTATCGCGGCTCAAGCCTTGGGGATACAGCTCCAGTCCGCCGACGGTGCGGCCGCTGACCAGCCAATACAGTGAGGTCCACGGGTTGTAGCTCGATACGCGCGTGGCGTCGGTACCCGCGCCGACCGGAATGCCTTCAGCCAGCATGCGTGCAATCGGTGGCGTATGTTCAGCGGCCTTGGCGCCGTAACGGTCGACGAAGTATTCACCCTGGAAGGCCATGCGGTCCTGGATCGCAATGCCGCCGCCCAAGGCTTTTACCCGTTCGATGTTCTGCGGGGTGATGGTTTCCGCATGATCGAAAAACCATGGCAAACCATTGAAAGGAATATCACGATTGACCTTCTCGAATACGTCGAGCATGCGGCTGATGGATTCGTTGTACGTCGCGTGCAGGCGGAACGGCCAACGCTGTTCCACCAGATGCCGGACCACCGGTTCCAGTTCCTGCTCCATGGTTTGCGGTAGATCCGGGCGCGGTTCGAGGAAGTCTTCAAAGTCCGCCGCCGAAAACACCAGCATCTCCCCGGCACCATTGTGCCGCAGGAAATCGTCACCCTGGCCGTAGTGCGAAGTGCTAGTCCAGTTTTTGAAGTCGGTCAGTTCTTCCTTGGGTTTCTGGGTGAACAGGTTGTAAGCAATGCGCACCGTGAGCTGCTGGTCTTTGGCCAATTGCTGAATGACGTGATAGTCGTCCGGATAATTTTGATAACCGCCGCCGGCGTCGATGGCGCTGGTGACGCCGAGGCGATTGAGTTCGCGCATGAACTGGCGGGTCGAGTTGACCTGATACTCCAGCGGCAGCTTGGGCCCCTTGGCCAGGGTGGAGTAGAGAATCATCGCGTTGGGCCGGGCGATCAGCATGCCAGTGGGATCACCGTTGGCATCACGAACAATTTCACCGCCAGGCGGGTTCGGAGTGTCGCGGGTGTAACCGACCACTTTCAGCGCGGCGCGGTTGAGCAGGGCGCGATCGTAGAGGTGCAGGACGAACACGGGTGTGTCCGGCGCCGCTTTGTTCAGTTCATCAATCGTCGGCAGGCGTTTCTCGGCGAACTGAAATTCATTCCAGCCCCCGACCACCCGTACCCATTGCGGCGTGGGGGTGCGATCGGCCTGGTCCTTGAGCATGCGCAAGGCATCGACCAGTGACGGCACGCCTTCCCAGCGCAGTTCGAGGTTGTAATTGAGGCCGCCACGGATCAAGTGCAGGTGCGAGTCATTGAGACCGGGAATCACCGTGCGACCATGCAGGTCGACGATGTGCGTACCGGCGCCTTGCAGGGCCATGGCCTGTGCATCGCTGCCGACCACCACGAAGCGCCCGTCCTTGATCGCGACGGCGCTGGCCTGGGGTTTTTTGCGATCGACGGTGTGCAGGCGTCCGTTGTACAGAATGAGGTCGGCCGGGGCGTCGGGCATGGTTTTACTCCCTGCGAATAACGGGCTGATCCAGGCACCGACAGCGCCTGCCGAAAGGCCTTGCAGTACACGTCGGCGGTTAAAACCGTCAGAGTCGTCAGGCGGGGTCATGGCCGTGCTCCGCGCAATTGGGTCGAGGGGCAATCAGCCGCTGCCTGACGCATGCGGCCACAAGGAATATAGACGGTGAATGCGCAGGTAGCCGTTTTCTCGGGGCGGAAAACGACGAATCCCGCCACAAGGGACGGGATTCGTTGGTAGCGAGACGGGCTCCCGAAGGTCGGGAGCGCAGTCTTAGCTCGGGAACAGCTCGGACAGTTTCATCGCCAGCATCATGTCGCCTTCAGCGCGCAATTTGCCGCCCATGAACGCTTGCATGCCGTCGGTCGAACCGTCAACGATGCCTTCCAGGGTTTCGCCGTCCATGACCAGAGTGACCTGGGCGTCAGGGTTTTCGCCTTCTTGCAGCTCGCAGGTGCTGTTTTTGACGATCAGCGAGAAGTTCTTGGTGTCGTCGATGCGGAAACCGAAAACCAGGTCCAGACCGGCAGCAGCGGCTGGGTTGAACTTGGCTTTCATTGCTTGTACGGCATCAGCTACGGAGGTCATGGTTCGATCCTTTCTTGGGTAATTAGAGCTGGGTGATTACAGCCAGGGTCACAATAATCCGGACTCAGCGAAACGTGATGAGTTCCGGGGCCTTCAACAACTGCAGGTGCGCATGACTGTTGAAGGAAGCCAGTGCCACCTCGCGACCACGGAACTTCAAGTGGTTGAGCGAGGTGTTGACGATTTGCCAGTTCAGCTCAAATGCCTGCCTGGCCGGCATTTGGGTAATGAGGTGGAGCAGGGCGGTGATGGTGCCACCGGAGGTAAACACGGCGATTTTCTGGGTGCTGTCGGCGCTTTCCAGGATTCGCTGCAAACCGGCCTGTACGCGTTCAACGAAGCCCAGCCAGCTTTCCAGGCCCGGTGTGTCATAGGTGCCGGTGAGCCAGCGTTCGATGATCAGGGCAAAGATGCGCTGGAATTCGGCGCGGTTTTGCGCGGCATTGCGCAGGACGTCCAGAGCCTCGGGTTCGTCTTCCAACATGGCCGGCAGCAGCGCGCGAATGACCGCGTCGGCGTCGAACTCGTTGAAGGCGGAATCGATTTCCAGGGTCGGCACCGGCAGGCCCAATGCGGCGTACTGTTCCAGCGCGCTATTGGCAGTGTGCTGCTGACGGCGCAGGTCGCCCGAGAGGCAGCGATCGAAGCTGATACCCAGCTCGGCCAGGTGTTGGCCGAGGATTTCCGCCTGGCGAATACCGGTCGGCGACAGGACGTCATAGTCGTCTGCACCAAAGGAGGCCTGGCCATGTCGAATCAAATAGATACTGCCCACGTCCGCGTCGTCCCGGTACGTTGAAGGTTTGGCGAGGTTATGAGGATGGCGCGGAGCTGTCAATGAAAAAACATACGCTTGTTTGAAATGGCCGTTACGGGCCTGTTACCAGAGGTTGCACGGCTGGTCGCCGGGCTGGCGCATGGGTATGCTGGAGGTATCCCGCGCGTGTTCAAGCCGCGCTTAGTAATGAAGGAGTCACTGTGGAGTTTTTGTCTGAGTACGCCAGTTTTCTGGCCAAGACCGTGACACTGGTGATCGCCATTCTGGTGGTCCTGGCCAGTTTTGCGGCGTTGCGCAGCAAGGGGCGGCGCAAGTCGGCCGGTCATTTGCAAGTCAGCAAGCTCAATGATTTCTATAAAGGGTTGCGCGAACGCCTGGAGCAAACCTTGCTCGACAAGGACCAGCTCAAGGCCCTTCGCAAGTCCCAGTCCAAATCCGAGAAAAAGCAAAAGAAAACCCCCGAGACCAAACAGCGCGTGTTCGTGCTGGATTTCGACGGTGATATCAAAGCGTCGGCCACCGAGAATCTGCGCCACGAAATTACCGCGCTGCTGACCCTTGCCACGCCCAAGGATGAAGTGGTGCTGCGCCTGGAAAGCGGTGGCGGCATGGTTCACAGCTACGGCCTGGCGTCCTCGCAACTGGCGCGCATCCGCAATGCTGGCGTGCCATTGACGATCTGCATCGACAAAGTCGCGGCCAGCGGCGGCTACATGATGGCCTGCATCGGCGAGAAGATCATTAGTGCGCCATTCGCGATTCTCGGCTCCATTGGCGTGGTGGCCCAACTGCCCAACGTCAATCGCCTGCTCAAAAAGCACGACATCGACTTCGAAGTGCTGACCGCCGGTGAATACAAACGCACCCTGACTGTGTTTGGCGAAAACACCGAGAAGGGCCGCGAAAAATTCCAGGAAGACCTGGACATTACCCATCAGTTGTTCAAGAACTTCGTCGCGCGCTATCGCCCGCAACTGGCCATTGATGAAGTGGCCACCGGTGAAATCTGGCTCGGTGTCGCGGCCCTCGACAAACAACTGGTCGACGAACTCAAAACCAGCGATGAATACCTTGCCGAGCGGGCAAAAAATGCGGAGCTCTTTCATCTGCACTATTCCGAGCGCAAAAGTTTGCAAGAGCGCATCGGCATGGCGGCCAGCGGTTCGGTCGATCGTGTTTTGCTGACCTGGTGGAGCCGTTTGACTCAGC
>NZ_JBFUBK010000126.1:0-16517 GCF_056405815.1 Pseudomonas sp. P1_F1_2
TCTCCGGGCATGGTGTGGCTGATTTCCTGGTCAGCACCGTAGGCCAGGCGGCGTTCTCGGACATCGTGGCTTGATTCAGGGCTAAAAAGGAGCGCGGCGCTTGATGGGCCGCGCTCTGTCCTTGCCTCGAAGCACGCGGGAGTGAATCGTCGGATGTCCACTAACGCCTTGATCTGCACAATGACCGCGTGGCTATTGGCGACGCTGGTGATGTTTCCTGGAGATACAACCATGGCCAGCAGCCTGAAATTAGCGGACCCCTCTGAACTCGACGGACAATGGCAAGCCACCTTGATCGCCACACAAGGTTCGTCCGAGTCGTTGGCAATGCAGGACAAACCATCGAATGTTTGCCTTGTTGACCTTCAATCCACCCAGACGCTGGGCGAGGGTGCCGAGTGCCTCGGTGCCTGGCTGACAGAACCAGCAACCGGCTGGTTCCCCGAGCCAGACGGTATCGCGATTACCGGCAAAGAAGGCTCAAGAATTTTCTTTTTCAGCCGACAGCATGATGGGTTTTATCAAGGTAATTTGAAGTCAGGTCTGATCATCACGCTCAAGCGCCCCACGGATTAAGCAAATAAAGTGACAGGCCGGTGCAAATTTAAATATAAACCCCGGCATTGAAGTTATAAGTGACAGATCAATACGCTGACTCATTGTCGAGTATGGAAAACGGGTTGTTAATTTGTAAGCGTTAACTGACAAAGAATGTCTGGAACTGCGAACAAACAGTTAATTGAAACCTCGCCAAAACAGGGCGATGAATATCATCTCAGGAAAAATCAATGAAGATGGCTAAGGCCCCAGCCACCCCACCGTTGTTCAAGGCGTTGGGCGACTATAAAAGCATCTTGATCAGCGTCGGTTGTTTTACCGCATTGATCAATGTGCTGATGCTGGTCCCGTCCATCTATATGCTGCAAGTCTATGACCGAGTGTTGTCTTCGCAAAACGAAACGACCTTGGCCATGTTGTCGCTGATGGTCGTCGGTTTCTTTGCGTTCATCGGGCTGTTGGAGATCATTCGCAGCTTTATCGTGATCCGCATTGGCAGCCAACTGGAGCGACGTTTCAACCTGCGGGTTTATCAGGCTGCGTTCGAGCGCAACCTGTTTAAAGGCGAGGGCAATGCCGGGCAGTCCTTGGGGGACCTGACGCACATTCGTCAGTTTGTCACCGGTCCTGCGCTGTTTGCCTTCTTCGACGCACCCTGGTTTCCGGTCTATCTGTTCGTGATCTACCTGTTCAATATCTGGCTCGGTGTGTTCGCGACTGTAGGCGCGCTGGTACTGATTGGCCTTGCCTGCCTCAACGAAATGATGACCAAGAAGCCATTGGGTGAGGCTGCCGGTTTTTCCCAGAAATCCAGCCAATTGGCGACGAGTCACCTGCACAACGCTGAAACCATCCAGGCGATGGGCATGCTCGGCGTGTTGCGCAAACGCTGGTTCCAGGTGCATTCGCGCTTTCTCAGCTTGCAGAACCAGGCCAGCGACATCGGTGCCGTCATCAGTTCCCTGAGCAAGACCTTGCGCCTGTGTCTGCAATCTCTGGTTCTGGGCCTTGGCGCCTTGCTGGTCATCAAAGGCGACATGACGGCCGGGATGATGATTGCCGGTTCGATTCTGATGGGCCGCGTCCTGAGCCCCATCGATCAGTTGATTGCCGTATGGAAACAGTGGAGCGGTGCCAAGCTCGCCTACCGCCGTCTTGATGCATTGCTGCAAGCCTTCCCACCGACGGACGAGGCGATGACGCTGCCCGCGCCAAAAGGGCAGATCACTTTCGAGCAGGTCAGCGCTGGCCCACCTGGGCAACGTGCGGCAACGCTGCACATGGTCAACTTCAACCTGGGTGCCGGGGAGGTGATGGGCGTGCTCGGCGCCTCCGGCTCAGGCAAATCGACATTGGCCCGAGTGCTCGTCGGCGTCTGGCCAACCCTTGGCGGCACGGTTCGACTGGACGGCGCGGACATTCATCGCTGGAACCGCGATGACCTGGGCCCCTATATCGGTTATTTGCCGCAAGACATCGAATTGTTCAGCGGCAGCATTGCTGAAAACATCGCCCGGTTTCGTGAAACCGATCCACAAAAGGTCGTCGAAGCTGCACAGCAGGCGGGGGTCCATGAACTGATCCTGCGCATGCCGCAGGGCTACGACACGGTGCTGGGTGAAGACGGCGGCGGCTTGTCCGGTGGCCAGAAACAACGTGTGGCACTGGCCCGTGCGTTGTACGGCAAGCCGAGCCTGGTGGTGTTGGACGAGCCTAATTCCAACCTCGATACCGTGGGCGAAGCCGCGCTGGCCGGCGCCATTGCGCAAATGAAAGCTCAGGGCACCAGTGTGATTCTGGTCACTCACCGTTCTTCGGCATTGGCCCAGGCTGACAAATTGCTGGTGCTCAATGAGGGGCGATTGCAGGCATTTGGGCCAAGCCAGGACGTGCTCAAGGCCCTCTCCGGTGCTCAGGATCAACAACGTGAGAAAGCGCCGCAAGCAGCGGGCGGGCTCAGCATGAGCCGGCAGTATCAGCCCACGACAAGGAATTCGGGTGTATGAGCAGCGCACGCATGAACACCGAAAGCGAAGCGACGATGGAACACGATTACCTCACTGAACGTCCCGAGCGTGATGCGCGTTTTTTTGCCCGCATGGGCTGGATGCTGGCCATCGTCGGTGCCGGCAGTTTCTTCACTTGGGCCAGCCTCGCCCCACTTGATCAGGGCATTGCAGTGCAGGGCACCGTTGTGGTGTCTGGCAAGCGCAAAGCCGTGCAATCGATGAGTCCCGGTGTGGTCAGCCGGATTCTGGTGCGCGAGGGGCAAGTGGTGAAGCTGGGCCAGCCGCTGTTCCAGCTCGACCAGACCCAGGTCGCGGCCGATGTCGATTCGTTGCAGGCGCAATACCGCATGGCCTGGGCCAGCGTTGCGCGCTGGGAAAGTGAACGGGACAACCTCAAGCAAGTGAACTTCCCGGCGGAACTGATCAAGGATGCCGATCCTCGATTGGCATTGGTGCTCGAAGGTCAGCGGCAATTGTTCAGCAGCCGCCGCGAAGCCTATTTCCGCGAGCAGGGCGGGTTGCGCGCCAACATGGAAGGCGCCAGCGCGCAGTTGGCCGGCATGCGCCGTGCCCGCACCGACCTGACGGCCCAGGCCAACTCGTTGCAACAACAACTGAGCAACCTTCAGCCCTTGGCGGACAACGGCTACATCCCGCGTAACCGTCTACTGGAATACCAGCGTCAGCTGTCGCAGGTGCAGCAACAATTGGCCGAAAACACCGGCGAAAGCGGTCGCGTGGAGCAGGGCATCCTCGAAGCGAAACTCAAGCTGCAACAGCACATCGAGGAGTATCAGAAAGAAGTCCGCACCCAACTGGCCGACGCGCAACTCAAGAGTGTGACCCTCAAGGAGCAACTGACCTCTGCCGGGTTCAACCTGCAACACAGCGAGATCATCGCGACCGCCGATGGCATCGCGGTCAACCTCGGGGTGCATACCGAGGGCGCCGTGGTGCGCCAGGGTGAAATCTTGCTGGAAATCGTGCCGCAGGGCACCCGCCTGGAAGTGGAAGGGCACTTGCCGATCAACCTGATCGACAAGGTTGGCACCCATTTGCCGGTGGACATTCTCTTCACCGCCTTCAACCAAAGCCGCACGCCACGGGTACCCGGCGAGGTCAGCCTGGTTTCCGCCGACCAAATGGTCGACGAGAAAACCGGCGCGCCGTACTACGTGTTGCGCAGCAGCGTCAGCGACCAGGCCATGGAAAAACTCAACGGGCTGGTGATCAAGCCGGGCATGCCGGCGGAAATGTTCGTGCGGACCGGTGAACGTTCACTCCTCAACTATCTGTTCAAACCGCTGCTCGACCGGGCAGGTTCCGCGTTGACCGAGGAATAAGGATGTTCGGCTGTATGAATAAGCTTTCCCTGCTCGCGGCAACCCTGGTGTTGCTGACGTGCAACAGTGTGATGGCCATGGGGCCGTTCGCTATCTACGAACAAGCGTTGCGCAATGACCCGGTGTTCCTTGGCGCGATCAAGGAACGCGATGCGGGCCTTGAAAACCGCCTTATTGGCCGTGCTGGCCTGCTGCCAAAGCTGGCTTACAACTACAACAAGGGACGCAACACCTCCAAGGTCACCTACCTTGATGAGCGTCGGCAAAATCAGACCGATGACCGCAATTACAGCAGTTACGGCTCGACCTTGACCCTGCAACAACCCTTGCTCGATTACGAAGCTTACGCGGCGTATCGCAAAGGCGTGGCGCAGTCGTTGTTTGCCGATGAGGCCTTTCGCGGCAAGAGCCAGGAGCTGTTGGTGCGGGTGTTGGAGAACTACACCAAGGCACTGTTTGCCCAGGATCAGATCGACATTGCGCAGGCGCGGAAAAAGGCCTACGAGCAGCAGTTCCAGCAGAACGAGCAGATGTTCCGCCAGGGCGAGGGCACGCGCACCGATACGCTTGAGTCGGAGTCCCGTTACGAACTGGCGACCGCTGAAGAAATCGAGGCACGCAACGAGCAGGATGCGTCCTTGCGTGAGCTGGGTGCGCTGATTGGCGTCCCGACGATCGACATCGCCGACCTGGCGCCGCTGGACCAGCACTTCCAGACCTTCATCCTGCAACCGGCCAACTACGACACCTGGCACGAAATGGCGGTGGCCAATAACCCGAGCCTGGCCTCCCAGCGTCAGGCCGTGGAAGTGGCGCGTTATGAAGTGGAACGCAACCGCGCGGGCCACCTGCCCAAAGTCAGTGCCTATGCCTCGGCGCGCCAGAACGAATCGGAAAGCGGCAACACTTATAACCAGCGTTACGACACCAACACCATCGGCATCGAAGTCAACGTGCCGCTGTATACCGGTGGCGGGGTATCGGCGTCCACCCGCCAGGCCAGTCGCAACATGGAACAGGCCGAGTACGAACTGGATGGCAAGACCCGGGAAACCATGATCCAGCTGCGCCGACAGTTCAGCGCCTGCCTGTCGGGCGTCAACAAGCTGCGCGCCTATCAAAAAGCCCTGGTGTCTGCCGAAGCGCTGGTGGTGTCGACCAAGCAAAGCATCCTGGGTGGCGAGCGCGTCAACCTGGATGCGCTGAACGCAGAACAACAACTCTTTACCACTCGCCGGGATTTGGCTCAGACACGCTATGACTACTTGATGGCCTGGACCAAGTTGCATTACTACGCGGGGACCTTGAGCGAACAGGATCTGGCCAAGGTAGACGAGGCGTTCGGCCAAGGTCCGACAACCCAATGAGTTGAACCTGTAGCCGCTGGCGTAGCCTGCGTCGGGCTCGAAAACCTGTCGGTGCCAGGCATCACGTTTGCGTAAAGGCTGCATGCACTAAAGGCTCCGGGGCGCTTCGTGATCGAGGCGTCCTGGTTGTGAGCCATCTCTGACAATTCCAACAAAAGAGAGGCAATACCAATGGGTGTGTACGACTACAAAAACTTCAACACGGCAGACTCCAAGGCGTTGTTCACCGACGCCATGGCCATCACGTTGTATTCCTATCACAACCTCGACAACGGCTTTGCCACCGGCTATCAGCACAACGGTTTCGGCCTGGGTTTGCCCGCGACATTGGTCACCGCGTTGCTGGGCGGCACCGATTCACAGGGCGTCATCCCCGGCATTCCCTGGAACCCGGATTCGGAAAAAGCCGCACTGGACGCGGTGCAAAAAGCCGGCTGGACACCGATCACCGCCACGCAGTTGGGCTATGACGGCAAGGTTGACGCTCGCGGAACGTTCTTCGGCGAAAAGGCCGGTTACACCAGTGCGCAAGTCGAGATCCTCGGCAAGTACGATACTCAGGGACACTTGACCGAAATCGGCATCGCCTTTCGCGGCACCAGCGGCCCACGAGAAACCCTGATCAGCGATTCCATTGGTGACGTGATCAACGATCTGCTGGCGGCGTTGGGCCCCAAGGATTATGCAAAAAACTACGTCGGCGAAGCCTTCGGCAACCTGCTCGGCGACGTGGCGGCGTTCGCCCAGGCCAATGGCCTGTCGGGTAAAAACATCGTGGTCAGCGGCCATAGCCTCGGCGGCTTGGCGGTCAACAGCCTGGCGGACTTGAGCACGGATAAGTGGGGCGGGTTTTTCTCGGACTCCAACTACATCGCCTACGCGTCGCCGACTCAAAGTGGCACCGACAAAGTACTCAACGTCGGCTATGAAAACGATCCTGTGTTCCGGGCCCTCGACGGTTCAACGTTCAACCTGTCGTCGGTGGGTGTGCACGATGCCGCCAAGGAGTCGGCGACCGACAACATCGTCAGCTTCAACGATCACTACGCGTCGACAGCGTGGAATGTGCTGCCGTATTCCATTCTCAACATCCCGACCTGGATCTCGCATTTGCCCACCGCTTACGGCGACGGCATGAACCGGGTGATTGAATCGAAGTTCTACGACCTCACCAGCAAAGACTCGACGATCATCGTCGCCAACCTGTCGGACCCGGCGCGCGCCAATACCTGGGTTCAGGACCTCAACCGCATTGCCGAAACCCACAAGGGCAGCACGTTCATCATCGGCAGCGACGCCAACGACCTGATTCAGGGCGGGCAAGGCACCGACTACCTGGAGGGCCGCGACGGTAACGACACCTTCCGCGATGGTGGCGGCTACAACATCCTGTTGGGCGGCAAGGGCAATAATGTGCTGGAGTTGCAGGCGTCGTCGAAGACCGTCGAGTTTGCCAATGACGGCGCTGGCACCTTATACCTTCGCGATGCCAATGGCGGCATCAGCATTACCCGCGACATCGGCAGCATTGTCAGCAAGGAACCGGGATTCCTGTGGGGGCTGTTCAAGGACGATGTGACCCACAGCGTGACGGCCAACGGGCTAGTGACCGGCAACAACGTGACCGCATACGCCTCATCGGTGAAGGGTGGCGTCGGGGCCGATATGCTCAAGGCGCAGGCCACGGGCGATTGGTTGTTTGGCCTGGACGGTAACGATCAACTGATCGGAGGCAAAGGCAACGATGTCTTTGTTGGCGGGGCGGGGAATGACCTGATGGAGTCGGGAGGCGGGGTCGATACGTTCCTGTTCAGTGGCGCCTTTGGCCAGGACCGGGTCGTGGGCTATCAGGCAAACGACAAACTGGTGTTTCTCGGGGTTCAGGGCGTGGCGCCCACCGATGATTTTCGGGCACATGCCACCACCGTCGGGCATGACACGGTGCTGACATTGGGTGGGGATTCGGTGACGTTGGTAGGGGTTGGACTGGACAGTTTGTCCGGTTCGGGGATTGTGATTGCCTGACAGTGTTGGGGGCCGGTAAGGCCCCCTTCGCGGTCCTCAGTCTTCCGGGCGCACCGTGGCCACATCCTTGGAGTTGACCTTGATTTTGGTGCCGGAAATATCTTCAAATTCGTAGAATCCGTCCTTGGTCTTGGTTTTCGGCATGTCCTTGGTCAAATACTGAGTGCCGTTTTGCAGGGTCACGACCGTCGGTGTCGAGCAGCCGGCCAGGGCTAACAAGGCTGCTGCGGCCAGCGGTAGACCCAGGGTTTTGATGTTCATGTTCACCTCATGCAATGCTGAAAAAACCTCTATGTCGGTTGGTGCCATCGATTGGCAGAAAGTTCGATGCCAGCCCGAAAATGACTGAATAACGCTGCCGCTTATCCTTTTCCGTTTGCACCGTACCGCGGGGAACTGTTATCTGTACGCATAACCAGTACTCGCTTGCCATGGCGCTTTTCCCTGTGACTGCAACCCCCCTCGACGATCCGTTCTATTACCTCAACAACTTCATGCAAGTGCTTGACTGGCTTGAACATCGTTATGCCGATGTATTAAGTGTAGAAGAACACGCCTTCATCCGTGATTTCGCCCGGCTGCCTCGGGAGTCGCGGGCGCTGCTGGTCAGAATGGTGATGCGCAAGGGCGTGCATTTTCGGGCCGGTAAACTCAGTTACGTCGAGATCGGTGACATCGCCAGTGCTGTCGCACCGTTGTTGGCGGCGGGCTGGATTGATGAGACGACGCCCTTGCACATCGAGGAATTATTCGAGGTGCTGCTCAAGGGCGAAATTCTTCAATGCTTCGGCGCGCTGATCGATCAACCGAAGGGCAAAAAGGCCGATTGGCTCGCACAGTTGAGTGAACAGTTTCCCGAGGCACAACGCTTTGCCCAATGGTGTCCGGCACTGCATGACCGGCTGTTTACCTTGACCATCATGGACCTGTGCGACCGGTTTCGGCTGATGTTCTTTGGCAACCTGTATCAGGACTGGTCGGAGTTCGTGCTGGCCGATCTGGGCATTTTCACCTATGAAAAAGTCGAGTTCAGCCTCGAATCCAGGGGCCTGCACAGTCGCCAGGATGTGGACGCCTGTGTATTCCTGCATCAATGCCAGCAGCATTTCGAGGCGGGCGAACCGGTGGCGTCCATCGTCGAGCGGATCAACGGCCTGACACTTGGTAATCCCTGGCTGCAGCGACGTCGCGACAAGTTGTTGTTTCAGATAGGTCAGCATTGCGAGCGCATCGCCGATTTCGCCGGTGCGCTGACGATTTACCGCGACTGTGCCTTTCCCGGCGCTCGCGTGCGGTTGATTCGCGTGCTGGAGCGTTGTGGTGACTATCAACTCGCCCTGGACCTGGCGACGCTTGCCGAGCAATCGCCGCAAAGCGCCTCCGAGCATCAGCATTTACTACGAGTGTTGCCCAGGCTGCGGCGCAAACTGGGCGGTCCGGCGCTCAAACGGTCAGCCCCCCGGCCAATGGAACGCCTGGACCTGCAACTGCCAAGAACCGATCTGGCGTTATCGGTGGAAGGTTACGTTCAGGCCCACCTCGCCGAAGAACTGGCGCCGGTGCATTACGTCGAGAACAGCCTGATCAACTCACTGTTCGGATTGTTGTGCTGGCCGGCCATTTTCGCGCCAGTGCCGGGGGCGTTCTTTCACCCGTTCCAGCGTGGGCCGGCTGACCTGCTGCATGAAGACTTTTCAGCGCGCCGGGCCGAGTTGTTCGACGCCTGCCTGGCTGAGCTCGATGACGGCCGTTACCGGCAGACGATTCGTGAGCGGTTTGCCGCCAAGTGGGGCGTTCAGTCGCCCTTTGTATTTTGGGGAGTGCTGAGCGAAACGTTGCTGGACCAGGCACTCGATTGCCTGCCGGCGGAACACCTCAAGCACTGGTTCAACCGACTGTTGCTGGATATCAAGGCCAACCGCGCCGGCATGCCGGACTTGATTCAGTTCTGGCCCCAGCACAAGACCTACCGCATGATCGAAGTCAAAGGCCCCGGCGACCGGCTGCAAGACAACCAACTGCGCTGGCTGGAGTTCTGTCACGAGCATCAAATGCCCATTGCCGTCTGCTACGTGCAATGGGCGGAGCCGGGCGCTTGAGCTACAGCATCGCGGTACGGGCATTGTGCGAATTTACCGCCAAGGTCGGCGACCTCGACCTGCGTTTCACCCCGTCGCCGACGGCGCTGGAAGGCATCGTCGGGCACCGTACCGTCGCGTCCCGGCGCAGTGACGGTTATCAAAGCGAAGTCGCCCTTGAAGGCGTGCACAAAACCCTGAAGGTAAAGGGCAGGGCGGATGGCTATGACCTTGGGCAAAACTGCCTGGAAGAAGTCAAAACCTATCGCGGTGACTTGAGCAAACAACCGCCCAATCACCGGCAACTGCATTGGGCGCAGGCGAAGATCTACGGCTGGTTGATGTGTCAAAAACTGGAGCTGACACAGATCAACCTGGCGCTGGTGTATTTCGACATCGTCAGCGAAAAGGAAACCTGCCTGGTCGAGGCGTTCAGCGCAGCACACCTGCAGCAGTTCTTCGAGCATCACTGCGAGCTGTTCCTGCAGTGGGCCGAGCAGGAAATGGCCCATCGCGAGGCGCGCAATCAAGCGGCGCAGCAATTGGCTTTTCCCCATGCCGGGTTTCGTCCTGGGCAACGGCATTTGGCTGAATCGGTGTTCAAGGCCGTCAGTACCGGTCGCTGTCTGATGGCGCAGGCGCCGACAGGCATCGGCAAAACCGTGGGCACACTGTTTCCGATGCTCAAGGCCCTGGCGCCGCAGCAACTGGACAAAGTGTTCTTCCTCACCGCCAAAACGCCGGGGCGAAAGCTTGCGCTGGACGCTGCCCAGGTCATTCAACAAAGCGCCGATGCGCTGCCACTGCGTGTGCTGGAAATGATCGCCCGGGACAAAGCCTGCGAGCATCCGGACAAGGCCTGTCATGGYGAATCCTGTCCGTTGGCGCGGGGTTTCTACGATCGTTTGCCTGCCGCTCGTCAAGCTGCCAGCCACCTGAGCCTGTTGAATCAGGCTGCATTGCGCCAAGTCGCCCTGGATCATGAGGTTTGCCCGTATTACCTGAGCCAGGAAATGGCCCGCTGGGCAGACGTGGTGGTCGCTGACTACAACTATTACTTCGATTTCAGTGCACTGTTGTTCGGGCTCGCCCAAGCCAATAACTGGACCGTCGCGGTGCTGGTCGACGAAGCCCACAACCTGGTGGAGCGCGGCCGGCAGATGTACAGCGCCAGCCTTGATCAATCGACCCTGCGTGACATACGCAAAACCGCGCCCGAAGCATTGAAAAAGGCTTTGCAGCGGGTCAATCGGGAGTGGAATGCCCTGCATAACCAGCAACTCGGTGCCTATCAGGCGTACGACAAAGCACCGGAAAAGCTGCTTCAGGCCTTGTTTTCGTGCAGCGCGAGTATCGGTGACTACTTGAACGATCACCCGCAGGGACTGGACAGCGCCCTGCAAAATTTCTACTTCGAGATGCTGCAATTTTGCCGGGTGGCCGAATGCTTCGATGAACAGTTCCTGTTCGACATCAGCAAGCGCGACCTCGACCGCCAGCGGCCATTGTCCCAGCTATGCCTGCGCAACGTAGTGCCGGCCGGCTTCATCCGCCCGCGCCTGACCGCTGCGCGCAGTACGGTCTTGTTCTCTGCAACCCTCAGTCCAAAGCACTATTACGCCGACCTTCTGGGCACGCCTGAAAATACGGTGTGGATTGATGTCGAGTCGCCGTTTCAGGCGGATCAGTTGCAAGTGCACATCGTCAGCCAGATCTCGACACGTTTCGTCCACCGGCAGGCGTCGCTTGAGCCGATTGTCGAGCTGATCGCCCGGCAATTTGGCGAGCGTCCCGGGAACTATCTGGCGTTCTTCAGCAGCTTCGATTATCTGCAGCAAGTGGCGCAGTTACTGGCCGAGCGTCATCCGCACATCACACGGTGGTCGCAGTCCCGGGGAATGGGGGAGGCACAGCGTCAGGACTTTCTCGACCAGTTCACCACGCACAGCCAAGGGGTTGGCTTTGCGGTRTTGGGCGGTGCGTTTGGTGAAGGCATCGATTTGCCTGGCGCACGCTTGATCGGCGCCTTCATCGCCACGCTGGGCCTTGCGCAACTCAATCCGGTCAATGAACAGCTGAAACACCGCATGGCCGCCCTGTTTGGTGCCGGGTATGACTACACCTACCTGTTCCCAGGCGTGCAGAAAGTGGTGCAAGCGGCAGGGCGAGTGATCCGTACCCAGCAGGACCAAGGGATCGTCATGTTGATTGACGACCGGTTTGGCGAGAGCAAGGTTAAACAGCTATTGCCACGCTGGTGGGCGTTTGAACCGACGAATCTTCGCGCTTTCGAGTAGGACTTTTTACGTTATAGAACAGCGACATATCTTGAAAGACACGCCGATTTGAACAAACGCCCGATCACCGCTTTATTCAAAGGGCAGGCAATCACTTTCAAGCGAATCTTTGATAAGGAAATCAAGGTATGTCAGTTGCACCGAATTACGCTTACACCCCGGCGCAGGTCACGGTTGCATTCAATGAAATCAAGACCTCGTTGTTCAGCGGGATCATCGCCCAGGCCACCCCAAAGGTATTGATTGTTGCGGGGCTACAAGGCTCTGGCAAAACCTATCTACTGGAAAACCACCTCTTACCCACCCAGCGCTACGAGCAATTCGTTCGTCTTTACGTGCCCGAATACCGACAAAAACACCCCCAGTATGCCGAGATGATCAAGCTCGGCGTCCTGCATGCCTATGAGCACACGGAAGCCTTCGTTCGAGAACTCAGTACCAAGATCTTCACCGAAGCCTTCACCCTCAAATACAACATCATTGTGGAGTGTGCCTTCGACAGCATCGATTTCGCCGCATTTCCTCCGCTGGCAACCGCTGCCGGTTACCAGTTCGAGACGCACATCGTAGGTTGCAATCAAGCGTTCGCCCACCTGTCCAGTATCAAGAGAGCACTCAAGAGCCTGGAAAACAGGGAGCTCGAACGGTTTGTCACGGTGTCGGCGCTGGAAGCCGGCATGAGTAACGCACAAGCAATCATCCTGGCCTTCGAGACCGCCTCGAAAGCAGTCAGCGGCTCACAGATCACGGTGTATGAACGTGGGCTGGGCGGGTTGAAAGAGCGGGTTTCGCGTTTCCAGAAAATCTATTCCAACGCCGCCACCGATGTCGTTTCTCCTACGGCCCCAACCGCTTACAGCACCTATGGCAACATCATCAACAACCACATCTACACCAAGAGGGAACGTGACGAGATGGTTAAGGAATGCCACCTGGCACTGCTCAAAACCCAGGCACACGCAGCGCAAGTGCCTGACTTTGTCTACAACGACCTGCAGGCTTACATCGTCAAATACGTGTACCGATAAGTCGTAGCCATTCGGCGGCGAAGCGATGACAGTCTCCCGGCCAGCGAGCGGTCAGTAGCTGGCCATCGCGCACGACGAAGCCTCGTTGTGGCTGGTCTGCTGAATCACGTACGGCGAGAAAGGGGCCCCGCAGGAAATCTGCGGGGCTGGAAAGGGCGGCGGTGACTTCCGCCTCGACAGTCTGCGGGTAGGTTCGGTAATAACGCCCAAGCCAGGCAGCGGTCATTACCCAGGCCGGCAATTCCATGGTGTTGGCCACCAGTGCAGTGACCTTGCGCCCTTGTAACACTGAAAGCCCGGTGTCGGGATCAACCGTGCGGGCGAGCAGCAAAACACCGTGACACACCGCGGCCACCGGTTTGTCGGCCTTGAAAAAGTGCAGGGCAATTTGTTGTGCCTGAGTGGATTCCAGCACGCTGCGCATGCCCTTGGCATGGCCGCCAGGAATCAGCAGGCCCTCGAACTGGCTTGGGTCGACATCGGCGTAGGACAGCGGTTTACGAAAGGCCGTGTCTTCGATCATCTGCCTGTAGCTGTCAAGATCAGGCTCGCGCGTCATCAATAAAGGGTTCAGCGGGCCAAAACCGATATCCACCAACCGCGAATCGGCGTAGGCAGGCAATCCTGAGGGCGTGGCAAAGCACACATCGATCCCGGCTCTGTGCATCGCTTGCCAAGGCACGCTGCTCTCGGTCGGGTCGTAGTCAGAAGTCGGCAACAGAATCAGGATCATGGGGGCGCCTTTTGTCAGCCAGAAATGGCCATTGGCATCGAGCATAGGGGGGCTGGTGCCAGTACTCCACCGAACATGCACCTTGCGGCTTTCCAAACCCATGGTTTACCGCATACTCCATAAAAATGTTAATCCCGGGTGTAGTCGATGAGTGAGAAGTCGTCCAAAGTAAACTCCATCGAGGAAATGCGCTTTCGCCTGTTGATTGATGCAGTGGTGGACTATGCGATCTACATGATCGATCCGGATGGCATCATCACCAGCTGGAACTCTGGCGCCCGGCGATTCAAGGGTTATGAGGAAGCGGAGATTCTCGGCCAGCATTTTTCAAGGTTCTATACCGAAGAAGATCGACGTGCCGGTTTGCCCCAGCGGGCGCTGGACACGGCAAATCGGGAAGGGCGATTCGAAGGCGAAGGCTGGCGGGTGCGCAAGGACGGCACGCACTTCTGGTCGCACGTAGTCATCGACCCGATTGTCGACCCGAGCGGCAAATTGCTGGGGTATGCCAAGATCACCCGGGACCTGACCGACCGGAAAATCGCCGAGGAAACCCTCAAGCAAAGCGAGCAACAGTTTCGGTTGCTGGTTCAAAGCGTCACCGACTACGCCATTTACATGCTCGACCCCGAGGGACGCCTGACTAACTGGAACCCTGGCGCCCAGCGCATCAAGGGCTACCGGCCCGAAGAAGTGATCGGCCAGCACTTCTCGATGTTCTATACCCCTGAAGACCGCGCAGCCGGTGAGCCGCAGCGGGCCCTGGCGATTGCCACACAGGAGGGGCGATTCGAGAACAAGGCCTGGCGGGTGCGCAAGGACGGCACGCGGTTTCTGGCCCATGTGGTGGTCGATCCGATATGGGGCGAGACCGGCAGGTTGCTTGGTTTCGCCAAGATCACCCGTGATATCACCGAAGCCACCCAGGCACAGCAAGCCCTGGAGCAGACCCGCGAAGCGCTGTTCCAGGCGCAGAAGATGCAGGCCATCGGCCAATTGAGCGGCGGGATCGCCCACGATTTCAACAATTTGTTGACGGTCATCCTCGGCAATCTCGAAATCGTCCGCAAACGGGTAGGGGACGACCCGAAATTGACTCGTTTGGTCGACAACGCCCGGCAGGGTGCCTTGCGCGGTGTGACCCTGACTCAGCGCATGCTGGCCTTTGCCAGACGTCAGGAACTCAAGTCCGAATCCGTGGGAATACCCGCGTTGGTGGAAGGCATCAGTGGGTTGTTACGCAGTTCTCTGGGGCCTTCCGTAGCGCTCGACATGCAGTTTTCAACAGAACTCAAACCGGTCATGGCGGACGTCAACCAGCTCGAACTGGCGGTTTTGAACCTGGTCACCAATGCCCGGGACGCCATGCCCGACGGCGGTAAAATCATCATCTCGGCCAAGTCCTCCGAGCTTTGCGACCAAGCCGCGTTATCGCTTGATAACGGTCCGTATGTCTGCTTGAGCGTGACCGATACCGGCGAAGGCATGGACGCTGACACCCTGGCTTCAGCGATGGATCCGTTTTTCACCACTAAAGGCGTCGGTAAAGGTACGGGCCTGGGGCTGTCGATGGTGCATGGCTTTATCGAACAACTGGGCGGGCGGTTCATTCTCAGGAGTCACAAGAACATCGGCACCACTGCCGAATTATGGATTCCTGTTGCTACGACCACGTCAGTAATCAAGGCCGCCATCGAAGAAGAACAATCAGAACCGGTGGCCCGGTTGTGTGTTTTGGTAGTCGACGACGACAGCCTTGTGTTGACCAGTACCGGCCTGCTGCTGGAAGACCTGGGTCACCGGGTGATCAGTGCGGCCTCAGGTGCTCAGGCGCTCGAATTGTTCGACAGTGAGCAGAACATCGACCTGGTGATTACCGACATGGCCATGCCTCATATGAATGGCGCGCAACTGTCACAGGCCATTCGGCTGAAGAAGCCGGAAATGCCGATTGTCCTCGCTACCGGATACGCCGAGCGTCTGGAGGGTTTTGCGGTCGAACTGCCACGCTTGTCCAAACCCTTCACTCAACTCAATCTGGTGGAAGTCATTGCCCAGGCCATGAAGTGATTGCCGCCCTGCAAAATCCCCGGCGTTTGGGCAAACGCCGGGCTTTCCTGATGTTGGTATCTCAAGATCAAGCGGCGAGGTTACCGTCGCCCAGTTCTTTTTTGTATTGCGCCTTCAGCGTTTCCATCTGAGCGCCTAACTCTTCCAGGGTCGCTTTCCCCAGCAGCTTTTTCGCTTGAGGGAACATCTCCGTTTCTTCCTCTTCGATGTGGTGTTCCAGCAGCTCCTTGACCACTTTGACTCGACCTGCAAACTCGGGAGTGGAAGGATCGGTCATTTTCAGGTCCGGTAGCACCAATGAGTCCACGGTGCGGTGTTCTTCCTTGGCTTCGTAATACATCACGTCCTGCTCCTTGCCTCCGGCCTTTTTATAAGCCGGGTACAGGACTTCTTCCTCAAGCCGGGTATGAATGCTGATTTCCATTTCCAGTTTGGCCAACAACTCTGCGCGTTTTTTAATACCGCGTTCGGTGGACTCACTTAATTGGCTCAGGATGCCTTTTACACGTTCATGGTCAGCTTTCAACAGATCAATGGCGTTCATGGTCAGTCTCTCAAATCAACGTGGGGGTAGCGAACGGACTCATTGGCCGACAGTCGCTTGAGGTGATGGAGCATAAGGCGTGCCGCCATTCAGCCTGATCAAGATTCCATAAAAATCAATCACATAAACGCCGGTGTGGTTCGCTGCGGTCGTGCAGGCTGCATGAGTCCAGGATTTGGCCCATGCAGTTCGCAGTGCAATACGACCAAGCGCTGCAACGTGTCTACGTCTTACCGTTTCAAACATGAATTTGGAGTCAAAAAAAACCCGGCAATTGCCGGGTTTTTTTTCGACGCTCAGGCCCGCTCTTCAAGCTGTTCGCGCAACTGATGAGACTGATTGGCCGACCTCGGAATGGGCGGAAAATCTTCGTTGAGCAGGCGCAGATGCTCAATCGCTTCCTGAAACTTCACATCAGCTTTTCGACGCAGGGCTTGATAGCGATCAAACTGCTCTGCGTCCAGA
>NZ_JBFUBK010000127.1:0-16423 GCF_056405815.1 Pseudomonas sp. P1_F1_2
CGCTCAACAGTGCGCTGACCGGTAGCGGCAACAGCCAGAAGGCGCTGATCGACAGCCTCAACGGCAACGCCAGCTTCGTCATCAACAACGGCGTGCTGCTCAATGCCAATCTCGAACAACAGCTGTGCAAGGGCATCGCCACCCTGAACCGCAAAACCCTCAGCGGCGAGCCACGGGGCAAGGACACGCCCTTCCAGGAGCTCAAGGGCAACCTGACGTTCCGTAACGGCGTCGCCAGCAATCCGGACCTGAAAGTGCGTATCCCGGGCATGACCGTGAATGGCGACGGCGACGTTGATCTGCGCGTGCTGGGCATGGATTACCGCGTGGGCATCATCGTCGAAGGCGATACAAGCGCCATGCCGGACCCGGCTTGCCAGGTCGGCGACAAATTTGTCGGTGTCGAGTGGCCGCTGCGCTGCCGTGGGCCGCTGGAACTCGGTGCCAAGGCTTGCCGTCTCGATAACGAACGCATGGGCCAGGTCGCGAGCAAAATGGCCGGCGACAAGATCAGCGAAAAAATCGACGAGAAGCTGGGCGACAAGGTCAGCCCTGAATTGAAAAACGCATTGAAGGGGCTGTTCAAGCGATGAGATCCGAGCAGTTTTCATCGGCGGTGCTGGATTGGTACGACCGCCACGGCCGCCACGATTTGCCTTGGCAGCAGGGCATTACGCCGTATCGCGTGTGGGTCTCGGAAATCATGTTGCAGCAAACCCAGGTCAGCACCGTGTTGAATTACTTCGACCGCTTCATGGCTTCGTTGCCGACGGTCGAAGCCCTGGCCGCCGCGCCGGAAGACGAAGTGCTGCACCTGTGGACTGGCCTGGGTTACTACACCCGCGCCCGCAATCTGCAGAAGACCGCAAAAATTGTCGTGGCTGAATATGGCGGCGAGTTTCCTCGTGATGTCGAAAAGCTGGTTGACCTGCCAGGCATTGGCCTGTCGACGGCGGGTGCCATCGCCAGCCTGAGCATGGGCCTGCGGGCGCCGATCCTCGATGGCAACGTCAAACGCGTCCTGGCGCGCTTTACCGCGCAAGAGGGTTACCCGGGGGAGCCGAAGGTCGCCAAACAGCTCTGGGCCAACGCTGAGCGCTTTACGCCGCATGATCGTGTCAACGCCTACACCCAGGCCATGATGGACCTGGGTGCCACGCTGTGTACGCGCAGCAAGCCAAGTTGCCTGCTGTGCCCGCTGGAAAAGGGCTGCGAGGCGCACATGCTTGGGCTGGAAACCCGCTACCCCATTCCAAAACCGCGTAAAAGCGTGCCACAGAAGCGCACGCTGATGCCGATGCTCGCCAACGGTGACGGCGCGATTCTGCTCTACCGTCGCCCTTCCACGGGCTTGTGGGGCGGTCTCTGGAGTTTGCCGGAGCTCGACGACCTCGACGACCTGCAACATCTGGCTTCGCAACACTCACTGGAGCTGGGCAGCCCAAAGGCGCTGCCGAGCCTGGTACACACCTTCAGTCACTTCCAATTGTCCATCGAACCCTGGCTGGTCCGGGTCCAGGAAGCCGGCCATCACGTGGCCGAGGCCGACTGGCTCTGGTATAACCTCGCCACCCCGCCGCGCCTGGGCCTTGCCGCCCCGGTCAAAACCTTGCTCGAACGCGCGGCCGCCGTATTGAACGCAGGAGAATCGTCATGACCCGCACCATCATGTGCCGCAAGTACAAAGAAGAATTGCCTGGCCTGGAGCGCGCTCCGTTCCCGGGCACCAAGGGCCAGGACATTTTTGATCACGTCTCTGCCAAGGCCTGGGCCGACTGGCAAAAGCATCAGACGCTGCTGATCAACGAAAAACGCCTGAACATGATGAACGCCGAAGATCGCAAATATCTTCAGGGCGAGATGGACAAGTACTTCTCCGGCGAGGAATACGCCAAGGCCGAAGGCTACGTGCCGCCGGCAGAATAACCCCGCCAAATCGGGGGTCGGATCGTAAGCGACGGTAATAATTAAATTTTTTTTGAAAACTTTCTTGACGACCCCCTGAAAAACCAGTTTAATGCGCCCCGTTGCCCAGATAGCTCAGTCGGTAGAGCAGGGGATTGAAAATCCCCGTGTCGGCGGTTCGATTCCGTCTCTGGGCACCAAATACCGAAAACCCTGAATCGCAAGATTCAGGGTTTTTTTATGCCTGCGATTTGATAACGGCAGAAAACCACAGCACAGACGCCTGAAACATTTCCTTTTTTTGATCCAGTCCAGTGATAGCTCCGTGCTATCATTTTTCGCGTACATGGAAGATGGTCAGCATCGATCCCGACGCCCCCCGCATTCGGATCAATCGCCACAGGCTAGAGACAGCGCAAGGAGTGCGTGCTTTTCACCCCCTCCCCGCAGAACACCTTCTCCCCTGCAGGACGATTTGCCCCCCCTTTCAAGCACGCCCTCCCCTCGATCCTGAACATGGAACCGTTATGTCTGACATCAATGAACTCAAAGACAAGATCAACACCAAAACCTTGAATATGGTTTTGCTGTCGGTCGCAACCTTCGGGCTGTACCTGTTGCTGTGGCTGGTCAGAACCAATCAGAAAATCAGCGAAACCACCAAGATCAAACTGGTCGATAACACCTACATTATCTGGCTGGCCGTCTGCCTTGGCTGGAGCCACGCGTTGTCCAATTCAGGCGAGGTACTGTTCGAAGCGTTGTCGGGCATTCTGATTATTGCGACAAACGCCCTGTATATCGTCTGGGCGTTCAAAGCCAAGAATGCCTTGTCGGAATACGCCCTCAGCGAGCACAAAATCGATCTGCGTATGAACGCGTTCTACACCTTCTTCCTGAACGTTTTCTACATCAACTACTGCATCAATGACCTGCCAGAAGAGCAACGCAAGCAACAGATCCTGCGCGGTCAAACGACGCAGGCCTGATGCGACCGACAGGCGAGCAGTCTCAAGACGACTGCCGCCTGTTTGCTCAAGGTATAACGCCGGTCGTTAAAGAAACCGATCAGCTGTTCCAGTGAAAAACCAGGTTGCGCGCTGCGCCGCTACCAATGTCTGTCGTATCCCGCCGCGTTTCTCCATTGCGAGTCGCAACAACGGTGTATTTGCCAGGAGGCAGCTGGACATAAACCAGCGGGCCAGCCTGACTCAACGTCAACACTGTTTGCCCCGCTGCTTTCTGAATCACCACCTCTACATCGGGTATGTATTCATTCCCGGACCCGACAGAAAACGTCATGTGCAGGTTGTAACCCGACGTCTGCTGGATGGCCTTTGATTCATCCTCACCGATACCACCGTTCAGGTAAGTGATGCCGTTCTGCGCTTCACGCTGGACCTGTACGCCTGCGTTATCAACAGGATCAAGACTGGCCGCCGGCGCGATCCCTGGAAAAACCAGCACACCGACAGCGATGAGGGGCAACATGAATGAATGGAAGTTTTTCATGATGACGACTCCCGGGCTCTGTAGAACCCTATCGTTACCCCTTTTTAGACGCCTCGCCGAAGGCCAGGGTTTTAGATTGATTGGTACTTTGGCTCACGGCGAAATGGACTACAGGTTGTATTCCACAAACGTGCTCTGACGTCGGCTTGCTCCTGCAAAACGGATCCGGCATTTCCTTGCGAATCACCAGCGCCATCCTGCATCGCCGAATGACGCTCCCTTGTCATCCTCTTTCGCCTGTTCCTTCAGCCGCGGAAGACTCCATGAGCCTCGTCAAATCCGATCACCTGCATGATCCACAACTCGCCTCACTGGTGGGCAATCTTGGGGAGCTGATCCGTCAGGCACGTCAAAAGGTGCTGCGCGCGGTCGATACCGCTCAAGTACAAACCTGCTGGCAGATCGGGCGGCATATTGTGGAGTTTGAGCAGGAGGGGGCCAGAAGGGCAGGTTATGGCAAGCAGTTGCTGTCAACGCTGGCGAAGGTTCTGACAGCCGAGTTTGGGAAAGGCTTTGATGCCTCCAACCTTCGTTATATGCGCCTGTTCTATCAAGCATTCCCAATGTGTGACGCACTGCGTCACGAATTGAGCTGGACCCATTACCGCCGCCTGTTACGAGTCGACAATGACCACGCTCGCCACTGGTACATGAACGAATCAGCCATTCAAAACTGGTCCAGCCGTGCGCTGGAGCGCCAGATCAACACGCTTTACTACGAGCGCCTGCTGGCGAGTCGGGACCGCGATGCCGTCAAGGATGAAGCAGATACCAATATCCAGAAAATGCGCGCCAGCCCCAGGGATTTCATTCGTGACCCCGTCGTACTGGAGTTTCTTGGCCTGCCCAACGCAGGTCAGGTGCTGGAAACCGAACTCGAACAAGCACTGATCAACCAACTTCAGGGCTTTTTGCTCGAACTGGGCAAAGGATTTGCCTTTATCGCCCGACAGCAACGCATCAGTACCGACAGCAAAGACTTTTACATCGATCTGGTGTTCTACAACTATCTGCTCAAGTGCTTCGTCATCTTCGACCTAAAGCGCGGCGAATTGACCTGCCAGGACGTCGGCCAAATGGACATGTATGTGCGCATGTACGACGAGCTCAGACGAGGACCGGAGGACGGCCCCACTGTCGGTATCATTCTCTGCGCCCAAAAAGATGAATCAGTGGTGCGTTTTTCAATCCTGGAGGGTAATGAGCAACTGTTCGCCAGCAAATACAAACTGGTGCTGCCGAGCGAAGAGGAGCTTCGTGCGGAGCTGGATCGGGAGCAGGCAGCGCTAGAAGAACGACTGCTTTATCAGAAATCACGATAGTGCCGGTGGATTGCTCCCAAGCAACGTGAAGACTATCGTTAGCGACTCCGCGCAAAGGCCCGAAACCTATGAATGTGCAGGACATACCGCCATTGGCGCCGGCTGAGATTGAGCTGTCGCAGCCCACCCTGGCTTGCGGCGAATCGTTCAAGGAGCCCGCCGCAGATGGCTTCATGCTCGGCGGCTTCACGTGGCGGCACGCCCCGCAGGATGCAACCCGCCCGGTCGTTATCATCAACGCCGCCACCTCGGTACGCTGCCGCCACTACTCGCGTTTCGCCGATTACCTGTTCGCCAACGGTTTCGACGTGATCACCTTCGACTACCGAGGCATCGGTGAGTCCCGCCCCACCTCAATGAGAGATCTCGACGCTTCATGGTCCGATTGGGGCGCACTGGACTTTGAGGCGATGCTCAGGCGCGCTCAGCGAGAATTCCCCGGCCAGCCCTGCGATGTCGTCGGTCATAGCTTTGGAGGCTGTGCAGCGGGCCTGGGAGCCTCTGGGCGTGTCATTCGGCGCTTGGTGACGGTAGGCGCTCAATTTGCTTACTGGCGCGATTACGCGCCGGCCCACCGCTGGCGAATGTTTGGCAAATGGCATGTAGTGATGCCGCTGGTGACGATGCTTTATGGCTACTTTCCCGGAAAACGCCTTGGCTGGCTGGAAGACACGCCTGCCGGCGTCGTGCATGACTGGAGCACGCCCACCGCCCGCTACGAAAAACGCCCCAGCGGTCGCGTCATCCACGCCAGGGACGGTGGGCTCCCGTTCGCTAACGTCAGCGCAAAAACCCTGGCCATCAGTATCAGCGACGATCCTTACGGCACCGTTGCGGCCATTGAACGCCTGCTCGGTTACTTCACCGGCAGTACAAACACCCACCTGAGAATCGCCCCCGAAGACATCGGCGAAAAAGAAGTCGGACATTTCGCCTTTTTTCGCAGCGCATACCAAGCCACACTATGGCCCATTGCATTGTCCTGGTTGCAGACCGGCGAACTGGCCCCCGATACCCCCGGGCGGCAAGTCCCGCGCAACTGAGCCCCTCAACGAATTACGGAACGACACCCATGGCCTCCGCCAACAAGCAGCACAAACGCGCCACTCGCGCTAAAGCCAAGGCCAAGCAAAACCGCACGCAGCGGGCAGCCGCACCGGTCGAGCTGGACCCGAACGATGATCGCATCGACTTCGAATCGGTGGACCTGACCGAACTGTTCAAGAAAATGATCGACGCCGAAAAAATCAGCCAGCAAGCGATGTGCGTAGCCTTCCTGGAAGACCCGCTGCTGGAGCTGGTGTACGAGCAAGAAGGCGAAGAAGGCGCGATGGACTTCATCCTCGCCGCGCTGATCGAGTACCGCCAATGGTCGACCGAAGTCGACGAGGCTGGCGCCCTGGCGTGGATCGAATCACCGGCCTTCCAGGCCGACTATGTCGCAGCGTCCGATATCATCGCCGCCCAAACCCAACAGAAAACCAACTGAGTTCCCATGGCATCCCTGAACAAGCAACAAAAACGCGCCAAGCGCGCAAAGGCCAAAGCCAAGCAGATCAACATCCACGGCCGCAAACCCGCCGCGCTGGACGATGACCTTGGCCATCTCGATGAGCCGATCCCGGAATACACCCTGGCGATGTTCAGCAAAATGCGCGATGCGGAAGCCGTCAGCCGCAGTGAAATGCTCTCGGTGTTGCTGACGAACCTCGCCTTTATCATCATCGACCACCCAGAACTGCTGGACATGGAAAACGCCGACGACGAAGGCATGGCTGCCACCCACCTGGCCGCCGACATGCTGATCGACTACCGCATGTGGGCCGACGGCATGGACCGCGACGCCGCCCAGGCGTGGCTGAGCGAGCCACAGTTCATCGCCGATTTCGGCGCTGCATTGGATGTCTACCGTGAGTCGCTGGAAGAAAAAGCCGAGTAAGGATTACGACTCAAACAAAAACGGCCGCTCGTCATCACTGACAGCGGCCGTTTTTTTAACTGCAGAAGCTACAAGCCTCAGGCAGCCACAGGATTCAGACGCGGGATTTCCATGCCGATCTTGGCACTGGCGTAGCTAAGATCACCGCTGGCAATGGATTGAGCCTTGAAGCCGGCACCGATCAGATCCTTAACGTACAGCTTGTTGTAGATGAACATGAACACGAGGTTGCTGAGGCTAAAAGTGAAGCAGGCCACGACAAACATGATCGCTGCCCACTTGAAATCACCACGGAATAAAGCCGGGAAAAAGCCAAAGAAAAACACAGTCCACGAGAAGCCGATTGGCGCTTCTTTCATGGCACCGGTATTCGGGTTTTTGAACACAACCGATGTAAACGCCATGCCTGTCTCCTTGATGCCCCAATGGGTTGGCTGAGTGGCCGGGCTAGCTCCATGCAGCGCTGACTCTGATCTGCCGCTTGAACGGCAGGCACACGCAAATGCATCTGTGAACACACCGCAGATGAAGGAGCAGGCAAGAAAGGGTCGGGGGGCTTTTAGCCGCAAAGGCTGAGGGCGTCGAACAATCCGTGTCCTGAAACTCCATCGTATCCCGTAACAGCGAGATACACATTCGGTGCAAAGGCTACTATCTCGCCATCATCGTGTCTATCCGCTTACCACCCAATAAAGCACCTGAATGAAAGGCAAAAAAACGACCGCGATCATTTCTGATGGCGGTCGTTTCGGTGCCTCAACAACAATTGGCTTGAGTCAGATATCTCAGCGCGCCAAGGCTGCGCTCAGCTTCTCATTGTGACGACGACGAGCTACCAGCACGCCTGCCGCGACTACCAACAGCGCCAGCAGGCCGGTCGCGAGAATCTCTACGCGATGCGCTTCCTGGAACAACATGATGGTCAGGGCCGCCACGATGAAAATGATCACCGCGTAGGTCAAGCCCGGGAACAGCCACATGCTGAAGGCAATTTTTTCACCGCGTGCCATACGCTGTTTGCGCATACGCAGCTGGGAAATGGCGATCACCAGGTACACCAGCAACGCGATGGCGCCGGAGCTGGCCAGCAGGAACTCGAACACCGCAGCCGGGGCGACGTAGTTGGCGAACACGGCGAGGAACGCAGCACCGGTCGACAACATCACAGCCCAATACGGCGTGCCGCTCTTATTGGTGCGCTGGGAAACGGCCGGTGCGTCACCGCGCTTGCCCAGGGAGAACATCATGCGCGAGGCGGTGTAAAGCGCCGAGTTGAGGCAGCTGGTCACAGCAACCAGTACCACGATGTCGACGATCAGCTTGGCATTCGGGATGCCCATGCGCTCAAGCACAGTCTGGTAAGAACCGACGCTGGCCAGAATCGGGTCGTTCCATGGCACCAGGGCCACGACGATGAAGATCGACACGAGGTAGAACAAGCCGATCCGCCAGATAACCGAGTTGGTCGCCTTGGAGATTTGCTGGCCAGGGTTTTTCGATTCCGCGGCCGCGATGGTCACGATCTCGGTGCCCATGAAGGAAAACATGGTGGTCAGGATCGCGCCCAATACCGCGCCCATGCCGTTTGGCAGGAAGCCCTGGGTGTCGAACAGGTGCGAAACGCCGCTGACCTGGCTGCTTGGCAGGAAGCCGAAGATCGCCAGAACGCCAAGGACGATGAAACCGATGATCGCTACAACCTTGATCAAGGCGAACCAGAATTCGAACTCACCGTAGTTTTTGACGCTGAACAGGTTGGTCACCGTCAACAGCAGGGTGATGATCAGCGTGAACGCCCAGATCGCCACGTTCGGGAACCAGGCGTGCAGGATGGTGGCGGCGGCGTTGGCTTCCAACGGGATGACCAGCACCCAGAACCACCAGTACAGCCAGCCGATGGTGAAACCGGCCCAGTGACCGATCGCGCGATCGGCGTACGTCGAGAAGGAGCCGGTGTCTGGCGAAGCAACGGCCATTTCACCGAGCATGCGCATCACCAACACCACCAGCATACCGGCGGCAGCGTAAGCCAACAGCACGGCCGGGCCGGCGGCGGCGATGGCGTGACCCGAGCCTACGAACAAGCCGGCGCCGATAACCCCGGCAATCGACAGCATGGTCACATGACGCGGTTTAAGCCCCTGTTCGAGGCCATTGGAGTTTGGGGTACTGCTCATTGAAACTACCTTTGTAAGGAAAAGCGAATGCATGCATCCCGCCTGGTTTTCTTTCTCGTAAAAAGAAACCAACGGGGCGTTCTGGATTCTGTACGCAATAATTGCGCCAAAATGTTTCAAAACCGTCTATCACGGCGATCTCGACCTGACCGGACAGTCATCGCAAGTCATTGAAAGTAATAGCACTTTGCCAGAACGTTACCCTGCGACTCACTTTTCCAACGAGCGCGCGCACCAGAAACACATCCGGTAAACGCTCGACGCACAATAAAAGTGCGGATCAGGAACGTTTGGCCGCATAGCGCTTCCAACACCCCGCCAAAGCTGGCAACATCGCGCCCTTTTTTACGCAACCCGCGGCTGCTTTGTATTTAAAAGCAGGATCAAACGGCTGTTCGGTTGATAGCAGCGCGACAGTCTGCTGTACCGATGCGACAACCTGCCACATCACTTCCGTTTACCGCCCGTAGCGCTGTTGGCTGCCATTCAAACGCTATGCTAGCGTGGCCGCCTCGCCAGGAAGGCCGCCAACAGCAGGAGCGAAACACTATGAGGAACGCACATGGCTGAGGCCACGCCCGCGCTTGAAATCCGCAATTTGCACAAACGCTACGGACAGCTTGAGGTGCTCAAAGGCATCTCGTTGACCGCCCGCGACGGCGACGTGATCTCGATCCTGGGTTCTTCCGGTTCCGGCAAGTCCACGTTCCTGCGTTGCATCAACCTCTTGGAAAACCCGCACCAGGGCCAGATTCTCGTAGCCGGCGAAGAACTCAAACTCAAAGCGGCGAAGAACGGCGAACTGGTCGCTGCCGACGGCAAGCAGATCAACCGCCTGCGCAGCGAGATTGGTTTTGTGTTTCAAAACTTTAATCTCTGGCCGCACATGAGCGTGCTCGACAACATCATCGAAGCTCCGCGCCGCGTGCTCGGCCAGAGCAAGGCCGAAGCCATCGAAGTGGCCGAAGCCCTGCTGGCCAAGGTCGGCATCGCCGACAAGCGCCATGCCTACCCGGCGCAACTGTCCGGCGGCCAGCAGCAGCGCGCCGCCATCGCCCGAACCCTGGCGATGCAGCCCAAGGTGATCCTGTTCGACGAGCCCACCTCAGCCCTTGACCCGGAAATGGTCCAGGAAGTACTTAATGTCATCCGTGCACTGGCCGAAGAAGGCCGCACCATGCTGCTCGTGACCCACGAAATGGGCTTCGCCCGTCAGGTCTCCAGCGAAGTGGTGTTCCTCCACCAGGGCCTGGTAGAAGAGCAAGGATCGCCACAGCAGGTGTTTGAAAACCCGCTTTCGGCGCGCTGCAAACAATTCATGTCCAGCAACCGCTAACGGAGCTCCCCACATGCAGAACTACAAAAAGGTCTTCCTGGCTGCCGCCGTCACCCTGGCTTTCAGCGCCGGTGCCATGGCCGAAACCCTGAAGATGGGCATCGAAGCGGCCTACCCGCCGTTCAACAACAAAGATGCCAGCGGCAACGTGGTCGGCTTCGACAAGGAAATCGGCGACGCCCTGTGCGCCAAGATGAAAGTCGAGTGCACCGTGGTCACCTCCGACTGGGACGGCATCATCCCGGCCCTGAACGCGAAGAAGTTCGACTTCCTGATCTCCTCGATGTCGATCACCGACGAGCGCAAGCAAGCGGTCGACTTCACCGAGCCTTACTACTCGAACAAGCTGCAGTTCATCGCTCCGAAAAGTGTCGATTTCAAAACCGACAAGGCTTCCCTGCAAGGCAAAGTGATCGGCGCACAACGTGCGACCCTCGCCGGTACCTGGCTGGAAGACAACATGGAAGGCGTCGAAGTCAAACTCTACGACACTCAGGAAAACGCTTACCTGGACCTGACCTCTGGTCGTCTGGACGGCATCCTCGCCGACAAATACGTCAACTACGAGTGGCTGAAAAGCGACGCCGGCAGGTCTTACGAATTCAAAGGCGATCCGGTAGAAGAAAGCGACAAAATCGGTATCGCTGTCCGTAAAAACGACCCGATCCGCGAGAAGCTGAACGTCGCACTGAAAGAGATCGTCGCTGACGGCACCTACAAGAAAATCAACGACAAGTACTTCCCGTTCAGCATCTATTGATTCTGACCTGCCTGACCGGCGCCGCTTTATAGCGGTGCCGGTTCTCGGCATTGCCTGCCGCGATTTGAAAAGAAATCCATGACTATCGATCTCTACGGATTCGGMCCGGCGCTCGCCGCCGGCGCGCTGATGACTGTGAAACTGGCACTCTCGGCCCTGTGCCTGGGACTGGTGTTCGGTCTGCTCGGCGCCTTGGCCAAGACTTCGCCATACAAGCCTCTGCAATGGCTTGGCGGCACTTATTCGACACTGGTTCGCGGTATTCCGGAATTACTCTGGGTGCTGTTGATCTATTTCGGCACGGTCAACCTGATGCGTGCCATGGGCGAGTTTTTCGGTAACCCCGACCTCGAACTCAATGCCTTCGCAGCCGGTGTGATTGCCCTGGGGCTGTGCTTTGGCGCCTACGCCACCGAAGTGTTTCGGGGCGCGATTCTGGCGATTCCCAAAGGTCACCGTGAAGCCGGCGTGGCATTGGGTCTGTCGAAGTTTCGCATCTTCACCAAACTGATCATGCCGCAAATGTGGCGCATCGCCCTGCCGGGCCTTGGCAACCTGTTCATGATCCTGATGAAAGACACCGCGCTGGTATCGGTCATCGGCCTGGAAGAAATCATGCGCCACGCGCAAATCGGCGTGACCGTGTCCAAGCAACCGTTCACCTTCTATATGGTGGCCGCGTTCATGTACCTGGGCTTGACCGTGCTCGCCATGAGCGGCATGCACTTAATGGAACGACGTGCCGCTCGCGGCTTCGCGAGGAGCACCCAATGAACTGGGAAGTCATCATCAAGTGGCTGCCGAAACTGGCCCAAGGCGCAACGCTGACCCTGGAACTGGTGGCCATCGCCGTGATCGCCGGTTTGCTGCTGGCGATTCCGCTGGGCATCGCGCGTTCGTCACGACTCTGGTACGTACGGGCATTTCCCTACGGCTATATCTTCTTTTTCCGCGGCACGCCGTTGCTGGTTCAGCTGTTCCTGGTTTATTACGGCCTGGCGCAGTTCGATGTCATCCGTAATAGCTCCATGTGGCCGTACTTGCGCGATCCGTTCTGGTGCGCCACCGCGACCATGACCCTGCACACCGCTGCCTACATCGCCGAGATCCTGCGCGGCGCGATCCAGGCGATTCCGCCGGGTGAAATCGAAGCGGCGCGCGCGTTGGGTATGTCTCGCGCCAAAGCGCTGTTCTATATCATCCTGCCGCGAGCCGCGCGCATCGGCCTCCCGGCCTACAGCAACGAAGTGATCCTTATGCTCAAGGCCAGCGCCCTGGCCAGTACCGTGACCCTGCTGGAACTGACCGGCATGGCCCGCACCATCATTGCCCGAACCTACCTGCCGGTGGAGATCTTCTTCGCCGCGGGCATGTTCTATCTGTTGATGGCTTACGTGCTGGTTCGCGGCTTCAAGCTGCTGGAGCGCTGGTTGCGCGTCGATGCCTGCCAAGGGCGTTGATTCCTCCTGCGTGCTGACGGGCGAGGCCCTGCTCGCCCGCTTCACGGCGCTGGATGCTTTTCTGATCGAGCATCAAGCGCTGTGGAAGCCACGGCCGTTTACTCATCTGCACCTGCCTTGGGAAACGTCCTACCCGAAGTTGGCACTTTGGCTATGGGGGCGGTCGCTGGACGACGCAGAACTTGCTCATAACCAACCTTGTTTGCTGGATGCGCCGGAGCCGTTTGCTTCGTTGGCGGCGTTATCGCTTGAGCTGAGTACGGTCGGTGAATTGCCGGCGCATTCGCTGCAAGCGGCCGGGCATCGCCTGAACGTCGATGTGCCGGGGCGTAAGTGGCAACAGATCGAGGCRTTTGCCAGTCGCCTGTCGTTTGCTGCGCCACCGAGGCATTGGCTGGACTGGTGCTCGGGCAAGGGCCACCTGGGCCGGCGTTTGCTGCAAACCGGGCAACAACTGACCTGTCTGGAATACGACCCGGCACTGGTGGCCAGCGGACAGGCACTCAGCCAGCGTCATCACTTGCACGCACTGCACGTCGAACAGGATGTACTGGCCTCGGATGCTGCATCACTACTGCACAACGGACACACACCCGTCGCGCTGCATGCATGCGGTGACTTGCATGTGCGACTGATCCAGCTCGCCAGTGCGGCAGGTTGCAAGCAACTCGCCATCGCGCCGTGCTGTTATAACCGGATCAGTCTTGCGGCCTATCAGCCGCTTTCCTCTGTGGCTTTACGCTCCGACCTACAGCTGTCCCTCGACGATCTCGCCCTCCCGATGAGCGAAACCGTCACTGCCGGCGCGCGCGTGCGCCGTCAGCGTGACACCTCCATGGCCCGGCGTCTGGGTTTCGACCTGCTGCAACGGCAACTGCGCGGCGTTGATGAATACCTGCCGACTCCGTCCCTGCCCAGCGCCTGGCTGGACAAACCCTTCGCCGAGTACTGCCATCATCTGGCCGCGCTGAAAGAGTTATCCACAGTTGGCGCGCAAGATTGGTCCGCACTCGAAGCCGCTGGCTGGCAGCGCTTGGCGCATGTACGCAATCTGGAGCTGCTGCGCGGACTTTTCCGACGCCCGTTGGAGCTATGGCTGGTTCTCGACCGGGCACTTTTCCTCAGGGAGCAGGGCTATACCGTTCGTCTGGGCACCTTCTGCGAAACTCCGCTCACGCCGCGTAATTTCCTGCTTCTGGCAGAACGCCCTTAAAGCAATTCAGACCTGTGGATAACTCTGTTGATGAAATAATCGTGGATCCAATAAACACGGTTGTTTCAGAGCTGAAACTAGTCTGTTCACTTTTCGTACACCTGCGAAAAAAACCAGAAAAACAGGCATTTGCGAACAAATGAGAACGGGTCCGCAAAAACAGTAATGAAGGGGGCAAGGCGTGCGGCCCGATGTGCATAAGCATTCAATGCAAAGGACATAAGCGCCGAAGTCAGGACGCCAGACCGGGGAAATTGCACCGCTTCGTGACTCTTGTTATACACAGACGCAAGGACGCCGACAGCGCGACCACCCACAAGAAAATTCGACCGACAGGATGCGACAGTGACGTTCATTTCTTACGCACAGAATTTCGAAGACATCCGCCTGTGGCGCGCCCTCAAGACTGTCGAGAACGGCTTCTATATCGATGTCGGGGCCAACGACCCCACCCATGACTCGGTCACCAAAGCGTTCTACGACCATGGCTGGACCGGCATCAACGTCGAACCGATGCCCAACTACTACGAAGCCCTGTGCCAGCAACGTCCCAAAGACACCAACCTGCAATGCGTGGCCGGCGAAAGCGCTGAGAGCCTGACCTTCTACGGCATCGCCGGCACCGGCCTCTCGACCGTCGACCCGGCCATGGCGCAAATGCACAAAGACGCCGGCATGGACGTGCGCAGCCAGACCGTCAAATCCCGCACCCTGACCTCCATCTGCGAAGAGCACGCGCAGGGCCGGCCGATCCACTTCCTGAAAATCGACGTCGAAGGCCACGAAGAAACTGTCCTGCGCGGCATGGACTTCACCCGGTGGCGGCCGTGGGTCATCCTCATCGAAACCCCGTGGGAACGCGACCAGACCTGGGAAACCCTCGTCACCGGCGCCGGCTACCAGTCCATCCTGTTCGACGGCATCAATACCTATTACCTCGCCGAAGAACACCTGCACCTCAAACCCGCCTTCGACATCCCGCCCTGCAACCTGGACAATTTCCAGTTCTGCAAAGGCCACAACTTCAGCCACCCCGTCAGCGACGCCGAACACCAACTCACCGCCGCCCTGCAACGCGCCGAACAGGCCGAAGCACAGCTGCGCGCAATGCAAAACAGCCGGACCTGGCAAGCCATCCAGAAACTCAAGAAAACCCTGCTGCGCGCCTGACCTGACGCCTGCGCAAAAATAGTCTGAATTCAGGGGTTTACAGAACCAATCCAATCGCTATAATCGTCGCCCAACACGCCGGTATAGCTCAGTTGGTAGAGCAACTGACTTGTAATCAGTAGGTCCCGGGTTCGACTCCTGGTGCCGGCACCATATAGAACAACGACTTAGGCTCACCTTACGGTGGGCCTTTTTCGTTTCTATGCCTTTACTTCCTGAGTTTTCCCCGTTCATTCCCCGTTTTGTGATCGCCCCTCCCCATGGCAAATACATAGGGCTTTGAAATAGCTCAAAAATCTCTGCAGAAATGCGTGCGCAAAAAAGGCCCGGCGTCTGCCAGGCCAATAACTGCGTAGGGAATTTACTTTTTCTTCGGTTGAGGTTTCGGAATGGTCTCTACTGTCGTAGTTTTTGGTCGGCGTTTTGCTTCCTCGATAGGAATGAACTGCCCACTTCCCGAATCTCGGCCACGTTTGTTGCTCATAGAAATTTCTCCTTGAAACGATCAATGCCCTAGGGCACATAAACAAAGCTCTAGAACCTACCCAAAGTTAGTCTTTGGGCGGTTTGTCTCAGGCTACGTACGGACCAAGAAGCACCAGGCTTCATGGCCATACTCATAGGCGTCGAGCATGCGATCCGAGTTCTTCACTCTGCGATAGCGGCAACACACCCACCGAAAGCCTTTAGGGGCCGGTTTTTTTGGCATTGACCATCTTCACCTCCTCAAGGGAGAGGATTTTTTCTTGCTTTCTGCTCTGAAATGACTAACCTTCCCTTCGCAGATTGACGTCCGCCAGTGCGAGTTCCCCCTTATGTACTCGCAATGTTGATCTGGAGTTCCCGCTCCAGATCAACTTAAAACTCGCATTAGGCCCTTCTTGGCCAAAATGCTGTTATGCACGCTTGCTGCATCCCTAGTGACTTGAAATCTCTCTACTACCTCTGCAAGCGACTTGCATTGCACCATCCTATCCGTTGGCATTAGCAGGCCTCCTGCGAATCTATTCGCTTGCCATTCACTATCTCTGAATGGTTTCAGCTGGCCGTTTTCAGCCCTATGGAATTGAATCGGAATATCTCGGTGCATCAGGTAGTGGCCGAGTTCGTGCGCTGCTGTAAAACGATCTCGTCCTTTGCCATCAACCATCCCATCGTAGACATCCTCACGAAGTCGGATAATGTTTTCCGCTGGAATAGTAAGTCCATGGTTATTGCCCATTTGATGAAAGTCCCCCACTTCCAGGCCGAAGCCTGGAAAAGCCAAGGGCATGACGAACTCGAGAACTTGAGCAATGGGAAAGGCGTCATACTGAATATTCAGTTGCTGCCTTACTCCCATAGCCACCCCAAAAACGTTGTCCTGACTTCGGGGTGGCACTTCACATGAAGGGCCGCTCATCCATCATTTCTCCTGCTTCTTGATCTTTTGTAAAAGCGCGAGCAGCTTGTCCAGCTCAGGAGGCTGCATCTCACCAAATTGCCTTGCAAAGGCTAAGGCGGTCTCTTGATGTCTTTGGGACAATCCCTTGACCTCGATAGCAACCTGCCCCCTGCTAACTTGAACTGCATCCTCAAGCTCAGCGAAATCTGACGAGTTAGGATCAATGCCTAGATAAGAGGCTGCCT